>CAMBTZ010000048.1 GCA_945870925.1 Chlamydia trachomatis
ATCAGTTAATGGAGCGTTTTTTATCTGATGGTGGCCTTGAGCATCATCGTTCAAGAGAAGACACCCTGCGCCATTTGGAATATTGGAAAAGCCGGGTAGGGGAATATGGCCTCGTTCATATTACTTCAGAGCTAGTGGGAAAAGAGAGAAAGTTTTTAGCAGATACACCGACACATAAAGGGACAAAGCGGAGCGCTGCAACCACAAATAGATATATGGCAAGTCTCTCCTCCCTTTTGACATATGCGGTTCGAGAGCTCAAGTGGATAGGAGAAAATCCTTGCCTTCATGTGATGAAACTCAAAGAGAGTAGCGGAAGAGATCGAGTTCTGTCCCATGAAGAAATTCTGAGACTGCTTTCGACGTGCAGAGAAAGTCGCTCGCCCTATCTTTTTTGTGTTGTTTTGCTTGGCTTTACTACCGGTGCGCGCTTAGGGGAGATTTTAAACCTTGAATGGCGACATGTCGATCTAGAGAACAAGCTTGCCTGCCTTCGGGAAACCAAAAATGGAAGGCCCCGTAGTATTGCTTTGGCCGACGAAGTCATAGCAGAACTCAAAATGCTCTATGATGGTAGAAACCCCTTAAAACCTTTAGTATTTGCAAGTAAAACTGCTTTTGGGAGGATCGACATCAAAAAAGCCTGGCAAGTAGCCCTAGAAAGAGCAGCTATTGAGGATTTCCATTTTCACGACATCCGGCACTGTTTTGCAAGCCTAGCTGCAAGTCAAGGCGCATCCAATCTCGAGTTGGCGACAGCTATGGGTCATAGGACTCTAAGCATGTTACAGCGCTATACCCATCTTGATGTCCAAGTCACTAAAAAATTTAGTAAACAAATTTCTGAAAAGCTCATGCAACCACAAGGAGAGAGCTTATGAATCAAAAAAGTCTTATAGAGCCTGAAAAAGCAGATCTTTCTATTCCGCCCCAACTTATAGCAGATCTACGTACTATGATTGAAGAGACGCGGCGCTCGGTAGCTACAACCGTCAATGCTGGATTAACCCTTCTTTATTGGCAGGTAGGTAATAGAATGTCAACGGAAGTGATTAAGGGTGAGAGAGCTGAATATGGGAAACAAATTGTCGCCACAGTGTCGCGACAATTAGCAATCGAATATGGTAAAGGATTTTTAGAGAAAAGTTTGCACCGAATGATTCAATTTGCAGGTCTTTTTCCCGATCAACAAATTATATTGGGCTTGGCTAGACATTTGAGCTGGTCACACTTTAGATTGCTTTTGCCGATAAAAGATACCCTTAAACGAGAATTTTACGCTGAGCTATGTAGAGTGGAGAGCCCCCTGTGTCAGCGTAGTTGTCGCATTTAGTTAATCCTAGGAGGGTTATCAAAATGCAGGCAAAGTATTCAAAACAATTTAAAATAGAGTCAGTTAGGAAGGTTTTAGCAAGAGGCCCTGGAGGAAAGGTCTTACTGAATTTTATAAAAAGCATATAAAGCGTATAAATGGGTAACCTAAAAAGGGCTTGAATTTTATAATGTCTCATTTTATAAAATGGGTCCTGGAAAAGAGAGGGCGGGGTGTATATAAACTCCCTGCCCTAAGTTTTTTAGCGAATTAAATTTACATTGATAATTTTACTGCGTCTGTATCTTTGTTTACCATTCGCTTGCATCGCTCTTCTGAAAACACACGTCCTGCTTCAGCGCCGGCTAATGGCAAATGCATACCAATGACACATACTGTGTAAACTTATCAAAGTAATTAAATCCACTATAATAAACAATCAACTAGATGTTGTAGTGCTCCAAGTTAAATTGTAGAATCCCAGAAAGTTACCAATCGGAGTAAGACCGTCAGGCTGATATATATTCGCAGTTGTTATATTAGTTGATACTTGATTATCCGAAATCAAACCTGTTCCGGTAATTACAGTTGTTGTGTTATCTGGCCCAGATGCAATTTGAATTGTGCCAGTAACACCATTAAAAATTGTAAGATTAATAGGGTCAATTTCATTTAATCTCCATTGAGAAGTAGAAAACTGAAAATTCCCATTATTGTTAATATCGCGACAAATTAAGTAAAATGATCGTTCGGATAAGTTATTATGAAATGTTTCTAGCGAAAAAGGTAATATAACGTTCAAATTAAATAAGCCTGTATCAGTTTGGGTTAAATTAAATGACTGAGAGGTGCTGTTGTCTTTACTTGATAGTGTTCTAGAAAAGCAAGTTGGTGGCATTTGTGTACTATCGCAGTTCTGAGAGGGGCAGCAGCTAGTTCCGCACCCGAATCCGTTCGAGCATTGTTCACATGTGCCATTATTAATATACTCTCCAATTGGACAACAATTATTTAAATCAGCGGCAGTTTGACCAGTAGGACAATTAATGCACTGACCAAGAGGTGAACTCGAACTTGGATTTTGATACACTTGACCATCTGGACATCTCATTTGATTACAATAGTTAGGGTTGATTTTCATTTGATAATTAGGATTGTCTGTAAATTCTATAGAATAGACTTTGGTTCCATTTACTGTTGGAGAAGTAAAATCATACGATATAACTTGTGCTCCAAAATTTGCTAAAGCAAGGCATAAGCCAATAGTAGTTGCCCAGGGTGGGTTATTAGTGTAGCATTGATGGAAACACGCTTCATAAGTATCATCCTTTATAAATCCACTATTTGATTGACCCGATAGATTTATAACAGTACTCGAGATAGGCTGAATACCAGGAATAGAAACATTGAGATTGTTCACCGGAATAGAGGGATAGGGAGAGGGATAGGGAGAGTTAGTAGCGATTGTACCTGTTGCGGTTATGCCGGATGGAACTGTATAATTTCCATTGGGAAAGGTGGTAAACCCTGAAATATTAGTTAGATTCCCACTTGTATAATTCAGATAAATATCCTGAGATGTATTATTAGTTATTTTCAACATATAGAAACCTTTGTTAATTTTTTTATTAACTTAATTGTAGCAGAATATATATATATATTTATAAACTATTGATAATAAATGGGTTCTGGCTTGCAATTATGCCGGCGATTCCCGCTTTCCTTGGGAGGTCCCTTTTTTAGGGTTTCTTTAAAATGATAGGTGCCAATCATGCAGTTATGCAGTTTGAAAAAAAATCAAATTTTTTGTATCATTTTTTTTCCATTTATAGTAAAAAATTAAGGAGATGTAAGGATCGCAAGACTGAGAAGACACCATTGTGCTGGAAGTTTTTATCATGTAATGGTGAGGGGAAATGAAATGAAAGGAAGAAAATATTTTTTTCAGACAACAATCGCTATGAAATGTGTTTATTATTGCAGGATGGTAGAGATATGTATGGTCATGAAATTCATACTTTTTGTTTTAAGAGAAATCACATTCATTTATTAATTGCAAATTGCAAACGTGCCGCTTGGAAAGATTATGCACAATCTTTAGTCGCGTTACAGCAATAAAATCAATAAGAGGCATGGAAGGGTAGGGCACTTATTTCAAGGGGGATATAAACCTATTTTGGTTCAATACGGCATTTACTTTATGCGATTACTAAGATATATTCATAGAAATCCGGTTAGGGCGTGTATTGTAAACCTGAGTATCGGGTTTTAAACCACAACTGAAAAGGCTTCAAAGAAGTTCTTAAATTTTAAAGAAGGCTTTTTTGGTTGGCGTGTATATGCAACTAGTCCTGAAAGTAAATTAATCAAAAAATTGACCGGTGATCTGTGCCGGGAGTGCTCTATCTGCGAAATGTTTTTTAATTGATCATTTACTGTTTCAATGATGGATCGTTTACGTAATAGAATCTTATCCATTATAGGAAGAAGTCTTTGTTTCATTTTTGATTTTTATCCTGTTATTACTTGTACACCTTGTTTGAATAGTTTTTCTGCTATTTTTGCAGAAATATAACCTTTATCACCAAATAATTTTCCCCAGAGTCCGCAGGAAAGCGTTTCTAGCATGTTCACATCTGCTACATTTGCTGCTGTTAACTGGAATGATAATATTTCCCCTTTGTCATTGATTACCAAATGAAGTTTGAGACCATAAAACCATCCTGTTGTAGTTTTCCCTAACTTTGATAACCCTTTTGAAGGTTTGCCAAAAAAGTTTCAGCTTGAGCTTAAACCGGTTCCTTCGTTTCCACTGGATGCATTCCCAGATAAAATTAAAGAATACCTTTCGGCTATTTCGGCTCAGTACTCTCAAGTCTCTGATTATGCAGTGACAGCTTTTATTACTAGCATAGGTGGTCTGATTGGACGTTCTATACATTTACGAATGCGTCAGGTTGATTCATGGTATGAAACGACCAATTGTTGGAGTGCTCTTATAGGTCCGCCATCAGCAAAGAAAAGTCCTATTGTGCGAAGAATATTTGCTATCTTTAAACGACTAGATCTCAGAGCAGCAGAACAATTTCAAAAAGCTGAGAAAGAGTATAAAGTTCGGAAACAATTTGCGATTGCAGAGGGGGATGATTTTGATGAGCCTCCTCCCATCAGACGGAGATATATTACGGATGATAGCACGACTCCTAAGCTTAGAGAACTTTTGGCGGGAAATCCCCGAGGAATTATTTTTCGCAATGATGAGTTAAAAGGGAAGCTTGAACGGTTTGATAAAATGGGGAATGAAGGGGATAGGTCATTTTTAATGAGCTGTTGGTCGGGATTGGAAGATTATTCGGAGGATCGTATGTGTAGGCCTTCTCAACTTAATATTCCGCTTGCGCTAACGTGGATTGGCTGCATTCCTCCCGGGCCCCTTCATCATTATTTAAGAGAGGCGATGAGTAAAGGGGGTGGAGCAGATGGATTTATGCAACGCTTTCAATTTGTCTGCTATCCGGATCATAATGCGCAGTTTGTTCTTGCAAAAGAAGGTGTGCCTGCTGAGCTTGAAGAGAAGATACAGTCCCTTTTTGATCAATTGGAGAGTCAAGAAAATCGGGATCTTTGTTTTTCTGGAGAGGCTCAGGCTTCATTTGATACGTGGCTTGTAGAAAATGAGAATAATGCACGCTCTGGCAAACATCCCCCTTATTGGGAAAGTCATCTTGGCAAACAGGCAAAGGTGGTAGCGGTGTGCGTAATCATTCTCCACAGGATTAACGAGATTCTAGAGAGCACTCAATCAAACGAAGTTGATTTGGAAACGCTTAATTCAGCTTTTGTAATACAAAAATATTATTTAGAGCATGCTAAACGTTGTTATGAAAGTGTATCGGGAGGAGCTGTAAGTGATGCAGAGATTATATTGGATCTATTACAAAAAAAGCGCATTTCAAACAGATTCAAAGCTCAAGACATCTATCATCAAGGTTTGGGGGGACTGTCAGATTCTAATCGAGTACGAGCAGCTTTGGATCTATTAAAAGACTTTAATTGGCTTGCGAATGAAAAAATAAAGACTCAAGGGAGAAGTCACGAGTATTGGATTCTGCACCCGAGAGCTTTTGAAAAAAACTGATTTTTAACTTTACCCCCATTAACCACAGAAAGGTGTTTTTGCGGTTAATGAGGGTTAACTAATAAGGAGAAAAATATGACTACAGAGAAACAATTGATCGCAAATCAACAAAACGCTCTCGCTTCAACAGGGCCTATAACAATTGAGGGAAAGGCTATTGTTGCTACTAATCCCGTTAAACACGGTATTTTTACCAAAAATCTCATCGTGGATTCTTCTATTTATGGTGAAAGAGAGAGCGACTATCTGGAACTACTTGAAAACCTCAAGAGTTGCTTTAATCCTCAAAATCAGATGGAGAGTCTCCTCGTTGAAAAAATCGCTATCGATTTTTGGCGCCTCCGTCGAGTTATCCGTTTTGAGGTCGGAGGAATCGAAGAACATTTAGGATCGCTCCTTCGAGCATTCTATAATTATGGGAAAAGAACGAATCCAGAGTTGGATAAACAAATTGAACATCATGAAAGCGATATCATTTGGATCACTACTTATATCAAATGTCTCAAAAACAATCAGGTTGAATTCGATAGCCCTACTTGGATGGGGAAAGGGATCGAGAGTAATATCACTGAGGATTTATACCTCTTGGCGCGAAACCTGCCTACCCTTTCCTATCAAGAGAAAGAGGCCCTTCCTTATGACAACTTTGCAAAGCTTAAGGTTATTATTGAATTTCAAGGCTATACATCAAAAACCAGCATTAGTAACAGACTTATTGAACTTTATTTAAATGAGATACAAAGACTTGAAAGCGCAATCAAAGCATTCAAGAAAGACCAATTAGAGAATATGACCTCCGATAATCTCAATTGTATGCTTGGGAGTCTTCCTTATGATAATAAGGTGGATAAAGTTCTAAAATACGAGAGGTCTCTACAAAAGTCGATCTTCCAAAATCTCTTCTTGTTGAAAAAACTTCAAGGTGTGTTTCAGTAGAGAGATCAGTGAGGGGAATGAGATAAAAATTGGGTTTGTTTTGGAAAAAAATCTTTTGCTCTTCAAAGAAACGGTACAAAATGTCATCATCTATTCATATGCAAAACCTCTTTAAATGAGCCTTAATGACTGTAACGATTCGACAAGCCATAACAGAAGATGCTCAAGTTATCACTTGTGCTGAGAAAGAGATAGCTAAGACGCCTGGCTATTTCTGCTCCAACCCATCCGAATTAAGTGAAGAAAGTGTAAGACATACCATTGAATCGCCTCTGAGTATTTATTTAGTCGCCGAGTGCAATGGTCAAATAGTTGGTCATGCCTTTCTGGAATCCTATTCACTAAAATCACTCTCTCATCTTGCAGATCTAAATATTGCTGTTCACTTAGGGTGGCAGAAGAAAGGGATTGGCCGGGCCCTATTACTAGAAATCATTGAACGGGCTAAAAACTCAGGCGTTATAGAAATTATTCAATTAAATGTAAGAGCCTCAAACATCATAGCCATATCTCTTTATAAAAAACTAGGATTCCAAGAAGAGGGTAGATTAAAGAATCGGCTAAAAATCAATGATGACTATATTGACGATGTGGTCATGGCATTAGATATTAGAAGCTCTAAGGAGTCTCGTGACAAATAATCCTATACAAATTATTTACTTAAATGGACCATCAAGCAGTGGTAAAACGACTCTTGCAAAGGCTTTACAACATGCATTTGAAGAGCCGTTCTTACATGTAGGTATTGATAAAATTATTGAATGGATGCCAGAAAAGGTAAATAACTGGACGGGTGGAGAGGCACCTATTGGATATAGCTGGAAAAAGAGCCAAGATGCATCTGGCAACCCCATTCAAGAACTACAGGCTGGTCCTTATGCTCAGAAAATAGGCAAAACATTTCAAGAGGTGATTCTTGCGTTAGCTAAAATGGGACACCATCTAATTATCGATGACGTCTCTTTTGGCAAACAGCAAGTTGATGAATGGAAGGAAATTTTAAAAGACTTCAGAGTTTTGTGGGTAGGAGTAAATGCACCACTTTCCATCTTAGAGCAAAGAGAGAAAGAACGAGGTAATAGGATCGAGGGATCAGCACGTGGCCAATTCCATAAAGTACATGTCGATGCTACTTATGACTTAGAGATCGATACACACCATGCAAGCTTTAGCGAAAATGTTGAAAAGATTAAAGCGGTTGCCTTATGCCCTCACAATCTTATGGAAACTACTGCAATGAAAATTACCCTCTGTAAAGCCACTAATGAGCACAAGGACATAATCCAAAACCTTGGTCGTTTTTACGTCTATGAAATGTCAAGATATTGTGGCTTTTTACCTAATTGGGAAACCCCTTCCAATGGACTATTTGAATGTATTGATCTCAGCTCCTATTGTGAAAACCCAGACCGGCATGCATTTTTAATCAAAGTAGACGACGAATTAGCGGGATTTATCTTGATCAATAAAATCGGAAGCACACCTAATGTAGATTGGAATATTGGGGAGTTTTTCATCGTTTCCAAATTTCAAGGGAAAGGCGTTGGAAGTTATGTGGCAGAGCAAGTCTTCAATCAATTCCCTGGTATATGGGAGACTTCTCAAATACCAGAAAACAAAGCAGCAATAGAATTTTGGAATAGGGTTGTCAGTCGATATTCACATGGTCAATTTGAGAAAACGCTTAAGACAGTCCTAAAACCCGAACCGCATCCCATGATTATTTTAAAATTTACCACTCAAGGAAGTCCGTGAACACAACTGATATTCGATCAAAAACAGATCAAGTGGTATATTTATACAAGAAACTTGAGGGAAATGGATGAATGAAACTCCCTATCATTTAGAACACTACAACACTATTCCAACAGAATATGAAGGAATTCTTTTTAAGGGAATCAGTGAATACGCTTTTCAAGAAAAAGGACTACCTCCTATTCAACCCTTTAGTATTTTTATCAAAGATCAAAAACAGAATGTTTTAGGTGGAATTTCTGGGGTAACATTTTATGGTTCACTTTATATTGATTCGCTCTGGATAGACAAGACCCTACGTCATCGGGGATATGGAACAAAACTAGTGCAAGAAGCTGAAAAAATTGGAAGAGACCGTGGAGCAGTATTTGTCACCCTCAATACCATGGATTGGGAAGGGTTGTCATTTTATCAAAAGCTTGGATATTCAATCGAATTCGTCCGAGAAGGTTATGAAAAGGACTGCAAAATGTATATGCTGAGGAAACCATTATGAAAAGCCAAAACCTTGTGATACGACCATTGAGCGCAAATGACATTTCAAAAATAGTAAGCCGCTATTCTTTTCCATGGTCTACTCCAGAAAAAACTAAAATACTTTGGGACTCTTATTATCAGGAGCAACAAGATGGAATAAGAACTGTAGCAGTATTAGAGGAAAATCATGAAATCCTAGGCTATGGCAGTTTGCTTAGAAAACAAGAATGCTCCTTCTTCGCAAAGAAGAATATTCCTGAAATCAACGATGTCTGGATCGATGAAAATCACAGGAACCAGGGCTTAGGAACAACCTTTATCAAGTGGATTGAAGATCTTGCGAGGCAAGAAGGTTACAATGAAATAGGGATTGGGGTCGGCTTATACAAAGACTATGGGCCTGCACAACGGCTTTATTTTCAATTGGGGTACATTCCTGATGGCAGTGGCATTACCTATAAAGGACAATCTACAGTACCAGGGCAATCTTATCCATTAGATGATGATCTTATCCTTTGGCTGACAAAGACGTTAAGGATAGAAAAAACCCATGACTAAAATGCACACAAATGAATTCCCTATTGATGAAGTTCTTGTCGAACAACTCATTGCAAAGCAATTTCCTCATCTTGCTAATTTACCCCTGAAACCAGTTCCTTCTATTGGCACAGATAATGCCTTGTACCGATTAGGCAAGGATATGGTGGTCCGATTACCACGAATAGATTGGGCTGTCGAGAATGTGGATAAAGAGTTTACTTGGATTCCCAAAATAGCGCCATTCCTACCTATTTCTATTCCTACTCCAATTGCTAAAGGTAGCCCTACTAAAGAATATTCCTTTCCTTGGTCAATATATACTTGGATTGAAGGGAGTAATCCTGTGGTTGGTCATGTGCCTGAATCGCTTGCGCAAGATCTCATTACATTCATTCAAGCTCTACACAAGATTGATTTACCTGATGGTCCATTGTGTAACCGTGGAGTTCCATTAGAAGACCGTGATGATGAAACCAAAAAAGCTATTAAAGACTTAGAAGGAATGATCGATACAAAAGCGGTAACAGCGATTTGGGAAAAATCATTAAGAGCTCCCAAATGGTCAAAACCACCTGTCTGGATACATGGCGATCTCTCTCCCGGCAACCTACTTATTAAAGATGGAAGGTTAAGTGGCGTTATTGATTTTGGAAATTTAGGAATCGGCGATCCTGCCTGTGACTTGATTATTGCTTGGAATCTACTGCCCGCTCATATGAGAGAAGGCTTTCGTTCTGGAATGGAAGTAGACGAAGCCACTTGGGAAAGAGGTCGTGGTTGGGCGCTATCCATTGCCCTTATCCAACTTCCTTACTATAAAGATACAAATCCAGCTCTAGCAAACAATGCACGACATGTGATTCACGAGCTTATTCAGGAGCATCAAAGTCCTTAGTTTCGAATGCAATGTCTACTACACCACGAGGTTCAAACATGCCTATAAACTGCTTATACATCTCTGACCTGTCTTCGCCACCTGCCCTCGTCAAAAGTAGCTCACGACCATAGATGGCAATATCTTCCACAATTCGTTCATGCCGATAATAGGCCAG
>CAMBTZ010000049.1 GCA_945870925.1 Chlamydia trachomatis
TGTGATTATTGTTGATTTTATTGGGGAGGTTGAATAGTCTTAACCCTCAAATTTTAGGGGGATTATATTATGGCTGTAGCGATAAGACAAGGTTCGGATGTTGTGATTCCGGTTTTAATTATGGATGATAGGGCTTATTTATTATTAAATCAGATTATTCCGCTTGATGAGAGGGTTGAGATGTCGATTGACTTTAAGAGAATTGTCGATGGGTTTAACGGAGATGATTTGAGCATTGTGGGGAAAAAGTGTAGAGCTGTTTTTCATAAGATTTCTGATATTAAAGGTGCTTCAGCCCATGCTTGTCTTATATATCCCGAGGCTAAGATTAAAGTAAGATCGCTTTGCGAAAGGTTTGCGATAATTGAGATTGGAGCAGAAATAAATTGTTCTTTTAGTCTGGAAAGTGCTAGTCGTCAGGCAGTAGAGATTATTAAAAGTTTTGGGACGAGCTTTCAAAATAGTGTTAGGAAAAAGATGATACTTACAAATGCTTTGCGTGACATTCATTTACTTACTAAGAAAAAGCCGGATATATCTGTTGGGTATATTGGAGAGGGTATTGCGTGCATTAGTTTTGTTGCGTTCTATGCAATTGCTTACTTATATCTTTTTAAGTGAGATTGTCCGGAAATGGGAGGACTTCTGCAAGGGTCTCTTTTTTTAGAGCTAGCATAAGAAGTCTATCAAAACCGACTGCTATGCCGTAGGTGTTTGGAGGGAGTCCCTTTTCAAGAGCAGCAAGAAAATAGGGGTCGATAGGAAGTTCGGGTTTTTCTTGGAGTGCTCTTTTTCTGTTGGCTTCTATGAAGCGATTTTTTTGTTCAACTGGGTCTGTAAGTTCGCAAAATCCATTACCAAGTTCAATTCCTTTGTAGTAGAATTCGTAGCGTTTGGCGATCTCTTTGCCATTAATGATGGCAGTTGTTGCAAGTGCTGCATCTTCAGCCGGGAAATTTGTAATGATTGTTATCTTATCGATTCCGAGCTTTGGCTCAACGGACGTAGCCCAAATATAGTGTCTTTTCTCATCTTCACGCCAAGTGGAGGTGTTCATATTAGAGGGTTTTGCATAAAGATAATAGGCCTCTTCGTAAGTCAGGGATTCAAGGGGAAGGGTTCCAAGGAATAGCGCGAAAAAATCGGTAATCTCTTTTAGAAAAAGAGTCTCTTCAGTATTGGTTTTATACCATTCACACATAGTGAATTCGGGGTTATGTCTTGATCCACATTCTTCTTGGCGAAAAACGTGGCCGAGAAAATAGATGTCGCCAGCCCCTTCTGCTAATAGTCTTTTCATTGCATATTCAGGCGATGTGTGGAGAAATCGATTGTCCTTTGTTTCGAAGGGATCAATATAAGTATCGATTGGAGCAAAGCGTGACATTGCTGGTGGGTCCACTTCCGTAGAACCCCTTGCATCAAAAAAAGCGCGGACTTTTTTAAAAAAGCTCGCTCTAGACTCTACTAACGTATTCGCTCGTACGAGTGTCAATTTTAATTTTTTCTCCCTCTGCGATGAAAATAGGCACTTGTATTTCTGCCCCTGTCTCTGTTTTTGCTGGTTTTAATACTCTGCCTGAAGTGTCGCCTCTTGATCCTGGAGCTGTCTCAACTATGAGCATTTCCATGAATGTTGGTGGGGTGAAATCTACCGCTTCGCCCTTGTAAAAGACAATAGCGTAAAGAAGTTCTTCCATTAACCAAACGTTTTGCTCCCCAATTAAGCTCATTGGTATCATGATTTGATCAAAGGTGTCGTCGTTCATGAAAGTGGCACCATCGGCATCCCTGAAAAGAAGTCTCATTCTCATCTCTTCTACATCAGCTAGAGAGATTTTTTCATTGGATTTGAAGGTTTTCTCCATCTGAGAGCCGGTCTTCAAATTTTTTAGTCTAGTTCTAGTAAATGCTTGTCCTTTTCCTGGTTTTACAAGATCTACAGACACAACATTATAGGGGTTATTGTCTATTTCAACTTTCATTCCTTTGCGGACTTGGCCTGATTCGATTTCTGACATAAAAAATACCTTGTTGTTTTGAAGATATTATTGTGTAATCTGGCCATTTTGCGCAAGCAGAGAAGAAGCAGATAGCTGTTTGAGTGCTTCAACTACTGAGGCAAGGTTCGGAAATTCTGCTGCGCGCTCTTCTAAAATAGTCGATATCCTTTCTAGTTTTAAAACTTCTAATGAAATTTGATTGCGTATTTTTTGGAGGTGAAGCGTCTCTACTTCAATATTTGTATGAAGGCCTGCGGCGGTAGTGTTAGCAAGATTGATTTTGGATTGAGCTTTTTCAAGATCTAGTGTCAGAGAGCTGAGGGTTGCAAGGAGCATTTGAAGATGGGCATTGGCTCTTGCCAAATCTTCGTGGGTGCATTTAAAGCTTTCAAATTGTCGACTTGTTTCGCCGAGTTCAAAAGATCTTCTTTCTAAAGACTCTTTTAAATTTGAAACTGATGATTCTAATACACCATTATGTTCAAAAAATGTTGTTAACTGGGTGTCTAGGTTCGTATTGATATTTTTAAGATCAGAGAGTTGTTTTTTCATCTCTTGAAGTTCTGCATAGCGGCTTACATAGTAGCTTCCAAAGCCAATAACACATGCTGAGACAGTAAGAAATATTCCTAATAGTAAAGCTCCTTGGAATAGGGCTGCTACAACGCCTACTACTGCTGTGACAAGGCCTGTTAACATGACAGAGTCGCGCCAGTAGAGATTAAATCTTTGAGTAATTGAAGTCCTATCAGAGCTGCCTTGAAGTGCTGGCAAGAAGCCGCAATAATTTAATTTGAAACAATTTGTAGCGCTAAACATATACATCCCACATTTTTAGCAAGATGTATATCAGTTTAAATTTAAGATTTCAATAAGATTATTTTCTATTTTTTTTCCGGTTTTTAAATGTGGATTCTACGAGAATTGCTTGGGTTAACAGAAGTTGTGCATGGGAAAGTGTAGTTTCGGAATTATAAATAAGATGAATTGCAAAAAGCTCCTCGATTGTCTTTTTTTCTTTCTCTTCAAATGATTCTAAGGATATTAATACCATTTCACTAAGAATCTCTTTTATAGTTGCTTTTTCATCTATGAGTGAGGTTGCTTTTCCTTGAAGATCGAGGATGTTTCGTTGTAAATAGATTTGCAGATTTTGTGTAAGTTCTACAATTTCGGATCTTCTAATATTTGGTGTCTCGTCTTCTGTAAAATGAAATGGGTCAATTTCGTGTAGAAGCGGTTTGATTGACTGTATAATTTTATTGCCTCGCTTTTCAAGGTCTTCTGGCAACAGGAGAAACTCTTCAATATCTGAATGGAGTTTTTTTAAATAACCGTTCATTTTCTCAGTAAATGGAGGTGCTGTGATGGTTTTTAATTCTGGGAGAAGTTTTGTTAAAAAGTCTAGCTTACTATTTAAATCCTTAGAGCGACCACGCTCACAAATTGATAAAATGGAGCTGATGGTCACTTTCAGGGAGTGAATAGTTTTATATCTGTAATCTATTATATATTTCATAATTATTATTTTTTTTAATTTATTTATATTAACAATACATGATCTGAAATAATAATATGATGATTATTTTAGTAGTTTTGTGACAAAAGCTTCGAGAGCTTCAGGTGATGATTGAGGGGGAAGGAGAAAAGATTTCGGTGGATTAGAGACGTGTTCTGTTGCAAGAGTGTGTGTTAGGAATTTAAGGGTTGTATAGTTAAGTTTATTTGCAAATACTCGGATTCGAGTCATGTGGTAGAGCCAGTTAACTGAATTTGGAGGTTTTCCGAATCGGTCTTTGAGTTCTGCGAAGATGTTATCGATTTCTTCGTAGGTGGTTGCTTCACCAAGTCGGTGGTAGATTTCAAGGCGAAGTGAGGAGTCAGGTATATACGTAGAAGATAATTTTGCATCGTAGTTAAATTCTAATCGGGTCTCTAAAAATGTAGTAGGAGCTTCGTGCTTAAGTGCTTCAATTGTTCTTTTGAGAAGTTTGCAGTAGAGGTGAAATCCGATGCTTGAAACGTGGCCTGATTGTTGTACGCCAAGAATATCGCCTGCTCCGCGAAGCTCTAAATCGCGCATTGCTAGTTTCATCCCCCCTCCAAATCCTGATGTTTCCACTAGGGCATTGAGTCGTTTTTGTGAAATTTCAGGGAGCTGCCTGTTTTTTGGGATCATAAAATAGGCATAAGCTGTTTTATTCCAGCGACCAACTCTTCCGCGAAGCTGGTAGAGATCAGATATGCCAAAGGTGTCGGCCCTGTCAATAAAAATGGTGTTGGCATTTGGAATATCAATGCCGCTTTCGATAATTGTTGTTGCGACAAGAACGTTTAGTTCGCCATGTTTAAATGCATGAAAGACGTCATCAATTTGATCGCTTTCTAATTGACCGTGAACAACTCCGACTTTAGCAGCAGGGACAAGTTTTTCTAATTCTTCGGCTACTTTATAAATTGTTTCAACTCGATTATGGACAAAATAGACTTGGCCATCTCTTGAAAGTTCTCGAAGGATTGCGTTTTTAATTAGGCTCTCTTCTCGATCAACTAGTAGGCTTTTAATGGGAAGTCTGTCGCCAGGTGGGGAATTTATAACCGATAATTTTCTAGCGCCTACAAGAGATAGGTAAAGTGTTCTGGGTATTGGCGTTGCGCTCATACTTAGCGAATCGACGCCTACTTGAAAGGCTTTAAGTTTTTCTTTGGCTCTTACTCCGAAGCGTTGTTCTTCATCAATGACAACTAGGCCTAAGTTTTTAAAGATTACATCTTTGCCAATCATTCGATGCGTGCCAATTAGAATATCGACTTTACCTTCGGCGACTTTTAAGAGTGTTTCTTTATTCTCTTTGGCTGTTTGAAATCTAGAAATGATAGCAATATTGACAGGGAAAAGGGCCATCCGTTCTTTGAATGTTTCATAATGTTGAAGGGCTAAAACAGTTGTTGGTACAAGGACAGCAACCTGTTTTTTTCCATCAGCTACAACTTTAAATGCAGCTCTCATAGCGACTTCTGTTTTCCCATAGCCCACATCACCACAAAGGAGGCGGTCCATGGATTCAGGAGTCATGAGATCTGTTTTGATTTCTGAAGTTGCTTTTACTTGGTCTTCTGTTGGAATATAGGCAAACGCCTCATCAAATTCTCCAACTTCAAAGCTATCAGGAGGGCATGAAAAGCCCCCTTTTACGGCTCTCTCTGCCTGCATCTGAAGAAGGTCTTTTGCATAACCAAGAATTGCCTGTTGCGCTCTCACTTTTGTTTTGGCCCAGTTGGTGGTTCCAAGTTTATGCAGCTCAGGTTTTTCTTCGTGAGATCCTATATATCTAGAAATGAGGTGTGATTGTGAGGAGGGGACATAAAGTTTGCTTTGACCGGAATATTCAATAATGAAGAATTCGTCATCAATTCCTAGGTGATTTTTCTGTTTATCAAGGCCAAGATATTTTCCGATGCCGTTATGAAAATGAACGACATAATCGCCCGGTTCGATATTGTGAAAATCTGAAAGTGGGGTATGATAAGTAGAACGCCAAGCAGTTCTTCGAACTTTTGGTCTATGAGAAAACTCGGTAAAAGGTATTAAAGATCTCTTTTCGTATCCAAATCCGCTTGAAAGGTAGCCTTGAATAAATTCTGAGAAGGGAGGAAGGGGTGATAAGGATTCTTTAATGGAGCTCTCTTCTTTTTCACCTTCAACTAAAAAACTATGTTTTATTTCAGGGTTTAGATGAGCAAGATCAATTGGATAAAAGGGGTGATGATAACGCTTAAAAGGTAATTTTTTCCCAAACATTTCTAAGTCAAGTGTTTCCGACATATTTTCTAGCGAGTGATCAGAAAAATAGATCCGATTTGTTGGGCTTTCTAAAAATGAGGGTAAATCGAGAAAAAATTTAGACTGGAAGCCTGCAAGTTCTTTCAAACCTACGTAATGATTTTCTGCAGAGAGTAAGTCTTCAAAGATAACAATACTATTTGGCATATAATCAAGAAGTGTCTCAAGATTTTGTTCCTTAAAAAGAATTGTGTATTCATCAGCGTGTGAAAAAGTTAGTTCTAGGACCTTGTCTACTGAGCGTTGGCTCATTGGATCAAATGTTCGAATAGCCTCAATTTCATTTCCAAAAAACTCAATTCGATACGGGGATTTCTCAGAAATTGGAAAAACATCGATGATTCCGCCGCGAACTGCAAATTGACCCTTATCATCAACAAGTTTTGTCCTTTCATAGCCAAGTGTTGTGAAAATCTCAACTAAGTTGTCAAAACCGGCTTCCTCCCCAACTTTTAATGACCAAAAAAGAGATGAAAGGGTTTTTCTAGGAATAACTTTCTGCAAAAAGGATTGTAGAGAGGTTAAAAGAATGTGCGACTTTTTTGTTACGCTTAATTTGTGAAGAACTTCCATCCGCCTTCCCATGATGTCCCTGCTTGGGGGCAGCTCTTCTCCAGGCAAGGCTTCCCAAGATGGAATCTCATAAACGCCAGTTGGATGAAAAAAGGCTAAATCCTGAAATAGTTGATTTTCATGAGCATCGCTTGTAATAACAATGAGATTTCTTCCTGAAAACTGTTGGATTGCATGAAGTAACAGTGCTTTTGGACTCTCCCATAGCCCTTCAAATAGAAGGGGCTTTCCGTCAAAATTTTTAGCTAATTCAGTAAAATAAGGGGCTTCTAACATGTCTTATTCGTCCAATCTAAGAGGAGGCTTCTTGTGAGGTCGAGGGAGGTTTTTACGCCGGAGGGGTTTTTACCGCCAGCTTGAGCGCTATCGGGTTTGCCGCCGCCTGAGCCGTTTACGGGTTTTGCGATTTCGGGAAGGAGTTTGTTTGCGTGGAGGCCTTTAGCTACTAGATCGGGGCTGATTCTGAGGAGAAGTTGGCATCTTTCTTCCTCTTTTGTAGCAAGAAGGAGGATTCCAGATCCAAGCCTATTCATCAGGTTGTTTGCAAGGTGTGCGAATTCATCTTTGTGTAGGGATATTTCAGAAATAATAACCGGTATTGAATTGATAACTTCTCTGTTTTTAAATAGATTTTCTTCTAAAACATTAGATTGTAGGCGGCGCATGGTTTTAAGTTCTTCTTTTGCTTTTTTCTGATCTTCAAGAAGGGCGCTGATTGTCTCTTTGGCTTTTGCAGGGGTAGTTTCAAGCTGCACGCAGAGTCTGTTTAACAGATCCTCACGAGAGTACATATAAATTTCAGCATTTTTGCCTGTAGCGGCCTCGATTCTCCGAACGCCGGCTGCAATGCTTGATTCGCCAGTTATACGAAATAATCCGATTTCAGGGGTGTTAGTGATGTGTGTTCCTCCGCAAAGTTCTTTAGAGAATTCACCGATAGCAACAACTCTAACTTCGCTTCCATATTTATCGCCAAAGAATTGTTTGATCTCCTTGTGACCTTTGATAGATTCGTAGGAAGTTGTTGATGCTTTGACAAAATTGTTAGAGCTGATTTTTTCATTTACAAGCTCTTCTACAGTTCTAATTTCATCAGGAGTCATTGATTTATGATGGGAAAAGTCAAAACGAAGCCTGTCTTCTTCAACGAGGGATCCAGCTTGTCTGATATGGGAGCCTAATACTTTGTCTAAAGCAAAGTGGAGCAGGTGGGTGGCTGTGTGATTGCGTGAGACAAGGTTTCTGTGATGTTCATTTACAGATGCATGGACAGGTTCTCCAAGAAGAAGAGTGCCTGATTCTAGCTTTCCGTTATGAAGAATAATGCCTGGATAGGGTTTTGTCGCTTTAGTTACGCTAAAAGTTGCATTGTCATGAAATATTGTTCCGAAGTCTCCTGATTGTCCGCCACTTTCTCCATAGAATGTACTTATATCAAGAATAAGGGAGCCTTCTGTGCCTGACTCAAGACGATCTTTGAATTCTCCATTAACAAGAATACCGACTATGGTTCCGTTTGTGTTGAGGGTTTCATATCCGGCAAATTGCGTGTCTCCATTTTTTTCTAGGAATTCAGTATAAAGGCTCTCTTCGGCAACTTGTACATGTTTTGTTTGTGCTTTTCTTGAGCGTTCTTTTGCAGCTTCTTCAAGTATCATGTAAGAATCGAGATTAACATTTAAGCCGTTATCTTTTGCAATGAGGAGGATCTCTTCAACAGGAAATCCGTATGTGTCCTTGAGTTTAAAGGCATCTTCTCCGGAGATCTGCTTTGAATGGGTCGCTTCTTCGATGATATTGCTTAAGATGTTTCCGCCGCGTTTGAGAGTGCGGAAAAAGTTCTCTTCTTCATTTGTGAGAAGAGAGCAGATTTTTTCAGAGGATGATTTTAGTTCAGGATATTCTTGGCCCATTAGATCTAAAAGAGTAGGGAATAATTTGGCAAGAAAGGGGGTTTCAAAGCCTAGTTTTTTTCCATAGCGGACAGCTCTTCGTAAAACTTTACGTAGAACATAGCCTCTATCTAAATTGCTTGGTACGGCTCCGTCAGCGATTGTGAAGGCGAGCATTCTTAGGTGATCGGCAATCACATGGAATGAGGGTTTATCCGATTCGTATTTATGCTTAGATAGATTTTCAACTGAGGCAATAATGGATCTAAGGACATCAGTTTCAAAGACGGTTCTGCTATTAATTAGGAGAGATGCGATTCGTTCAAGTCCCATGCCTGTGTCAACGCATGGTTTTGGAAGGGGGTTCATATTGCCCGCTGTATCGCGATTATATTGCATAAAGACAAGGTTCCAAAATTCAAAAAAGCGCTCGCCGTCTTTATCTTCCAGGGGAGATCTTGCTGAGCTAAAGCCTTCGCCTCTATCGAATAAAAGTTCTGTGCATGGGCCGCAGGGGCCGGTGTCGCCCATTGACCAAAAGTTGTCTTTTGCGCCAAGACGAACAATTTTATCGGCTGAAAGATATTTTCTCCAAATCTCAAATGCTTCATCATCATCTTGATAGACTGATACCCAAAGTCTATTCATGTCGATTTTAAAAATATTAGCAGAGGCTTCAAAGGCAAAGCGGATGGCATCTTCTTTGAAGTAGTCGCCAAAAGAGAAGTTTCCGAGCATCTCGAAAAATGTGAGGTGTCTAGTTGTAAATCCTACATTATCAAGGTCATTGTGTTTTCCGCCCACTCGGACGCATTTTTGCGAAGTAGTAGCTCTTGAGCAGTCCAGTTTTGAAGAACCTAAAAAAACAGACTTAAATTGATTCATCCCGGCATTTGTAAAAAGAATGGTTGGATCGTCGTGAGGGATTGTAGGTGAAGAGGATATAATCCTGTGGTTTTGAGCTTTAAAATAACTTAAAAATTTTTCTCTAAGCTCGCGTGTCTCCATACCTTTTTTCCCTTGCTAAGTTTACCATTGAAAGTGAAAATATAGCATAAATGGGGGTGGCAGTGGAAGAGGAAATACTTAGTGAGATTGCGGGCACGATTAGAGGGCTTTCTATGGATGCTATACAGAAGGCAAATTCGGGGCATCCCGGCCTTCCTATGGGCTGTGCAGAGATGGGAGCCTATCTTTGGGGCAAGTTTATGCATTATAACCCTAAGAATCCTAATTGGTTCAATCGCGATCGATTTGTCCTTTCAGCGGGTCACGGGTCAATGCTTCTCTATTCGGCACTCCATCTTTCTGGCTACGACCTCTCAATTGAAGATTTAAAGCAATTTCGGCAGCTAGGTTCTAAAACGCCTGGGCATCCGGAAATACTTGATACACCTGGAATTGAGGTTACAACCGGGCCTCTTGGGCAAGGTGTAGGAAATGCTGTTGG
>CAMBTZ010000050.1 GCA_945870925.1 Chlamydia trachomatis
TTGATTTGTTGAGACGTCAATTGGTACCGATCCTTTTACTTCTCCCGGAAGATCGATTCCTGTTTTTCTCCCAAAACCGAGCATCTTTGCCGTATTTGTCAAATCAGAAGGATTTTCTATGATATCAGAGGCAATAAGAGAAAAATAGATGTTGCTGGATCTTTCTAGTGCCCCTTTTAAATCGATGCGCCCGATATTTAAGTGGCCCCTTGGTATTCTTCCCCCTTTGTAAGACCTTGTGATGGGAACGCCGGCCGCTGTATAGCCTAAAATTGTTGAAGACGAGAGTTTTTCTGAGTAGGCGGGAGATTGATCTATTAAGGTTAGTGGATTTAAGGAGAATGTCGCTTTTTCGCTATTCCTTATATAATGCTGCCTTAAGCCTTCATACCCTGTTACCAGTTTGAAAATCGAACCAAGAGGACAGGTCTCTTGGAAAGCAAACGATCGTGAATACCCAAAGCCAGGTGCTGGGTAAAAATGTCTTGCTAGATCTTTCTCGGTTGCCTCTTTACCAGCTTTAGCGGGAAAATAGTATCTGCCCCAAAGAGGACGATTCAGTTCTGTGAATGAGCGCATCGTTCTAAGATAGGGGATAACAAATTCAGGCGAGAGGGTAAGCAGGTGGTTTTTTAATAAAATTGCAGAAGGAAGTTTGTCACGCAAACTTTTGTTTATTAATGCTTTGAAATATATAAACTTAGGGTCGGTTTCTTCAATCGGAGCATTATCTAATAGAAATGCTGCTAAAAACTCAAAGCGGTGCTTTTGAAAAAAATTCTCAAATAAAATTTCTTCCATTTCGAGCAAGTAATCAAGATACGGTTTTTGATAGCTCTTATTCTCCTTTTCCTCATCACGTCTCTCCTTAAGATAGGCGGTAAAATAGGTCTTTCGCCATTCCGGAAAATTATTTTTATGGAAAACATCGCTTGCAATTTTCTTGATCTCACTTTGTACGCTCATTACTGCCTGGTTGAATTCTCTATATGCGGAAAGTGATTCGGCTCCCGTTTGAGTCAGAAGGGAATCATCAAATAGGTGGCTTGGGCAGATAAGTCTAATAAGATCTAGAATTAAAATTTTATCATCATTTTCTGTAACGGGCCCAAGATATAATGTAAGCTCCTTTGTCAATTCATCAAGCAGAGAAGTTTTTTGACGAATTTTAGCTAGAAGTTCGGCGCGCCTCTCTTTTGATGTGTTGTAAACAGTTGAGCTGTGACCCCTTTCTGCAGGAAAAAGTGCATCAATAATAGAGTGTATTGAAATTTCTTCCGACAAGGTTAATAGAGTTTCTGCAGTATTTTGTAGATAAATAGCTGTTTGAAGATTTGCAATTTGTTCTAGCGCTCTTTTAACCTGAGATTTAGATGAAAGAATCATATCTAAATAGAGATCGAGAGATAAAATAGCACTCTCGCGAATTCGTTCAGGTTTCAAAACATCTCCAAACTCTCTTTCAAGAGGTTTGATCCCATCCCAGATTTGACCAATGTAAGCAGGGGTTTCAAGCCACTTTGTTGAAATAGAGGAAGTTGTTTTTAAAGAAAAATCGTTCGGATTGAATCTTGGGTAGGAGGCAAGGGCGACAATTTCCCCTGTTTTTGGAATCATAGCAACAATGGCACCTCCCTTTATCCATGGTGAAAAGAGGTGAGAATGATTTTTCCCGGCACTTTGAAAGCGATCATGACGTGTTAATTCACTCTCAATTAGGAGCATTTCGGCAAATTCTTGAAGCTCTGAAGAAATAGTTAAAATAAATCTTCTTCCTGGAGTTGCCTGATACGACTCGGGAAGTTCCCTAAGTAAGTTGCCTTTCACATCGATTTCATATTTTTTCTTACCGGAAATTCCTCTCAGTTGGTCATCAAATTTACTTTCAATCCCCGATTTCCCAATTTTAGACTGAAGAGTATACGATTTATTTTTTAGTTCCTGGTAGCGATCCTTGACTTCCCTTGCTGAAGCGTAGCCTTTAGGTAAGATGGTAGGTAGGCCAAGAGCACGTTCTTTAAGAAATTGATCAAGAATTGAAAGCTCATTTTGAATTGATAGAAACTCTCTCTCGCTGATTGCCCCTAAAAAACCAAGAACATTTGCGCAGACAGGTCCTTTTGGATAATAGCGCCTTGAGGCAATTTGCATGGTGAGACCGGGCCAATCTCTTTCTTGAATCCGTAGTTTATAATACTCATCTTCAGTAAGATTTTCCTTTAAAACAAATGGTGTGTTAGGGAATAAAGAGATTTTGCTGTGTATAAGATCTTCAATATAAACAGGATCTAAAGATAATGATTCGCCTAAATAGGTGGATAGCTTGCCAATATATTCCTTTCGAAAAAGCACCCGTTTTTTCTTCCCATTCTCATCTTTCATATAGGTAATGCGCGGCAGATTTCGAATTGGATCAAAAATTACAGAGGCATTGTACTGGATTTTATTTACAGCGAGCGGAATATTAAACCGATCTCGAATTGTTCCTCGATTGGGTACATCAATGACAGTCTTTTGCCTTGGTCGCATGCTGAGTTCTTTGTGCTCATCATGCTTTATAACAGTTAAATACCAAACACGCATAGCAAGAAGCAAAAAGGCTAAAAGAATTATATTTAAAACACGGGCAGACTTGGCTGTAACGTCCTTCATAGACTCCAAACTATAAAGAAAATATTATTTAATTTCATCTAATCAACAAGAGACTTGGCAAAAATACCCCGAATATGAGAAGATGTTATACCTATTGAGAGCGCGCCTGTGGTTCAATGGTAGAACAACAGCCTTCCAAGCTGTGAGCGTCAGTTCGATTCTGACCAGGCGCTAAATATAAAAAAATTTCATTAAGTGTGAGGATACATTGACTACGAAACAGAGAGAACTAAAGATCACTATAAAAGATCTTCTAGAGGCTGGGGTACATTTTGGACACCAGACACAGCGTTGGAACCCGAAAATGAAGAAATATATCTTCGGAGAGCGTGGCGGAATTCATATCTTAGATTTAGCTAAGACTATGCATCAAATCCGTACTGCTTGTGATGTGGTTGAAAAAGTAATTGATAAAAACCAAAGCATCTTATTTGTTGGTACAAAAAAACAGGCTAAAATCGTCATCAAAAAATGTGCTGAAGATTGTGGCGAGTTTTACGTTGCAGAGAGATGGCTTGGCGGAATGCTTACAAATCTTACAACTCTAAGACAGTCAGTAAAAAAATTAGAGCGAATCGAGAAGAAGATTGTTGCAGGAAGAGAAGGGATTACTAAAAAAGAACTCTCACTAATGAACAAAGAACAAGACAAACTGAATCGAAATCTTTCCGGTATCCGCGCTATGAGAAAACCGCCAGGATTATTAATTATAATAGATCCAGTTAAAGAGCATATCGCAGTTTTAGAAGCTAGAAAATTAGGCATTCCTGTAATGTCAATTGTTGATACAAATTGTGACCCTGATATGATCGACTACGTAATTGCCGGTAATGATGATGCTCTAAAAAGCAACCAAATCATTCTACAAGCAATTACCCAAGCAATTATCGAGAAAAAAGAGGCTCTTGGAATCCCGGTTGGCGTTGTAGAAGAGATGATGGATGAAGAGGAAAAATCTAAAGAAGATCATACAAAGCGCTTTCCTAAAAGAAGAGAAAAAGATGAAGTGAAAGTGGCTGGAGGAAAAGCATGAGCTTAGTAACAGCAGAACTTGTAAAACAATTGAGAGAGAGAACGGGAGTAGGTCTAGCAAAGTGTAAAGCTGCGTTAGATGAGTCCGGTGGAAATATTGAAAAAGCGATTGAGCAGCTAAGAAAAGCTGGAGTTGCATCAGCTGTTAAAAAAGAATCAAGAGAGACAAAAGAGGGACGTGTTGAATTTTTTGAAACGCCCGAAACTGTTGCTGTTGCTGAATTAAACGCTGAGACAGACTTTGTTGTAAATAATGATCGTTTCCGTCAATTTCATAAACAAGTTGTTGAGTTACTAGCAAAAGTTAAAGCTCCAAGCGTTGCTGATTTTTTACAAGTAGCGATGCCAAAAGAGCTTTCTAAAACTTTAGATGAGTTTAGGAAAGAGCTTATCTCCGTTTTAGGTGAGAATATTATTATTTCACGTATTGCAACAGTTGAGAAGAAGCCAAATCATTCAGTTGGGATCTACTCTCATATGAACGGTAAAATTTTTGTTCTAGTTGAACTTGAGGGTTGCTCAACTCAATCTGATTTTGCAAAAGAGATAGCTATGCATATTGCAGCAGAAGCTCCTGACTTTCTTAGAATGGAAGATGTGCCTGCAGAATTGTGCGAAAAGGAAAAAGAGATTGCAATGAGCCAAGCTCCTAAAGATAGACCACCTCAAGTGCTTGAGAAGATCATTCAAGGAAAAATTAAAGGTTTTTACGATCAAGTTTGTCTTTTAAATCAGAAATACATTAAAGATAATGCAATCACGATTACCGAGCTCCTTGCTAAAAAAAGCAAAGAAATTGGAAAGCCTTTAACAATTGTTAAATTTATCAGGTTTCAAGCAGGAAACTAATAACGTTATGAAGAGCAAGAGTTTGCCCTCGTATAAACGAATATTACTCAAGCTCTCAGGCGAAGCCTTAGTTGGTAAGCAGGGTTATGGAATAGATTACCCTGCGTGCCAAGAGATTTGCGACACCATCAAAGATATTCAAGATCTTGGTATTGAGATGGGCGTTGTAATCGGCGGCGGAAATATTTTCCGTGGATCAAATGCAACACAATTCGGATTTGAAAGAACTCCTGCCGATCATATCGGAATTTTAGCTACATGTATTAACGGCCTGGCTTTGCATCAAGTGCTTCATTCGATGGGTGCTAAAGTTAGAGTGATGAGTTCTAGAAATTTTGATGGTATTATTGAGCCTTATAATTGGCAACAAGCCAATTGGTATCTTATGAAAGGTGTTATTGTTATTTTTGTAGGAGGTACAGGAAACCCTTACTTTACTACCGATACAGCAGCAGCTTTAAGAGCTAGTGAAATTGGAGCGGAAGTTGTTATAAAAGCAACAAAAGTTGACGGCGTCTATGATAAAGATCCAAAAAAACATCCCGATGCAAAAAAATTTGAAAGCCTATCCTATGATGATGCGCTCGGTCTTGATTTAAAGGTGATGGACGCAGCAGCTGTTGCTCTTTGTAGAGAAAATGAAATTGAAATTCGCGTAGTAGATCTGTTCTCAAAAAATGATCTAATCCGAACAATTACAGAGAGAGTAGGCGGTACACTTATTTCTAAAAGCAAAAGCATTAAAGCAAATGCACGCAGGAGAAAAAACGGATGAGCGACATTTTAAAGGAAGTTGAAAAAAGGATGCTATTAGCAGTTGAGCATCTTAAAAAAGAATATCAAGGATTAAGAACTAACCGTGTTAATCCACAAATGTTAGACGATGTTAAAGTTGAAGTTTATGGATCGATGACACCTATCAAAGCTCTTGGCGCAATCACGGTTCAAGACAGAAACTTAATCATTACACCATTTGATCCTGGCACAACAGTTTCTATTGTAAAAGGGATTCAAACCTCTACATTAAAACTAAGCCCTATTCAAGAAAAGGCAATGATCAGAGTTCCTATCCCGCCACTTAATGATGAACTCAGAAAAGATATTGCAAAACAGGCTAAACAAAAAATGGAATTGTCAAAAACCTCTATTCGCGATATACGCAAACAAGGTAATGACCTCCTTCGTGACGGTAAAAAAGCCGGTACGATTACAGAAGATATGGTGAAAGGTTTAGAGAAGAAAATACAAGACCTAACCGACAAATACTGCAAGACCCTTGATGAGACTTTTGCTGCAAAAGAAAAAGAAATTCTAACCATATAAATGTTGCAAAAAAAGAGGGTTTAGATATAAAATCAGAGGCCTTGATAACGTAGACAATGATTAATGCTTTACTTAGTGTGAGGCCCCATCGTCTAGCCCGGCCTAGGACACTAGATTTTCATTCTAGCAACAGGGGTTCGAATCCCCTTGGGGTCATAGGCTACGTTACAAGCTTTGAATAGCGTCCCATAACGCTACCAAAGCTAAATCTATAAAGTGATATGGGGCTTTAGCTCAGTGGTAGAGCACCTCCCTTTTAAGGAGGGTGTCGATGGTTCGACCCCATCAAGCCTCATTCCTTTCATTCTAAGTCTTATAAAGTTAAGTCATTAAAGAATGAAAGTTATGAATCCCAAATTAGCCTCCCTATAGTAACGGTGCACAAACGGTGCACGCACAAATAGTATAAGGTGAAATTTATCCAATCCAAGAATTTATTTAACAAAGGATAAGTTTCATGGCTTCAATTTATAAAAGACCATCTAAAGATGGAAAAAGCTTCACCTGGCGCGTAGCAGTACGTGTTAAAGGCTTCCCTGCAATCTGCAAAACATTCGATAGAAAACAAGAGGCTGAAGATTGGGGACAAGATACTGAGCGCCGCATCAAATCCAACCAGTTTAACTTTGATCAGCATAAGCAACACAATACTTTCAACGATCTTCTAGATCGTGCTACTAATGATGGAGTCCTTCAGCATCACCGTTCAATAGACGATACAATGAGACATCTTAAATATTGGGGAGAGCGCCTTGGAAACTATGATCTAGTTCATCTTGACGCAGCTCTTATCGGAAAAGAGAGACAATTTCTTCTAGAAACACCGACTATCAAAGGAAAGAAGAGAAGTCCAGCATCAGTTAATAGGACGCTATCCACCCTCTCTACTATCATGACCTATGCAACCAAGAACTTGCAATGGATCGAAGAGAATCCATGTTCAAGAATTATGAAATTAAAGGAAAGTCCTGGGCGTGACAGAGTTCTATCTGAAGATGAAATCATTCGCCTACTAGCTGCCTGTCGTGCTAGCTCATCGCCCTACCTCTATTGCATCGTTCTCATCGCAATTACTACTGGGGCTAGACAAGGAGAAATTTTAAATCTTGAATACCGAGACATCCAATTTGACAATCAACTCGCAAGCATCAGAGAGACTAAAAATGGTAGGCCGCGCAGTATAGCTCTCTCTAAAGAAGTTGTAGAAGAGATCAAAAGACTATATGTAAAACGGGACTCTCTAAAGCCTCTCATCTTCGCCAGCAAAACTGTATTCGGGCAGGTTGATATTAAAAAATCATGGGGTACAGCGCTCAAACATACAGGTATCACCGGCTGTTGCTTTCATACCATCAGACATTCATATGCAACACTAGCAGCAAGCATAGGCGCTTCAAACTTAGAGCTATCAACTGCAATGGGACACCGCACTCTATCTCAATTACAACGATATACCCATCTTGATGTTGCAGTCACAAGAAAATTTAGCATACACATCGCGGAGAGAATTTTAGGGAGAGAGAGTGAGAATTGAAGAAGAACAATCAAGCATTACGACTCGTTTTGTGCAGGAGTTTAGTCGCAATCCTAATGAAGAGATCTTATATAGGAGGCCTTTTACTGATAAGATATGGGACCTAGATACATTTGCTGCTCTTGGTGCAGGCTTATCTCCCGATAAATTTAAGTTGATGCTAAGTAGTAATTTGGACGGTTATGGTTTGTCAGAGCGTAAGAAGTTTAAGAGTGCAATGTGGATTAAAGAACTAATTTTAAATGACTTAATTGATGCTCGGGATAAAATGAAGGACGGCTTTGCTCTTGATAAGCATTCTGAAAAGCTACTTGATTGGTTAAATCAGAATGGTGAGATTTTTTGGATGTCTGCTTGGAAATTCATTGCATGGTCAGGAATGAAAGGATTGGTCCTAACTAAGAGATTTCAAAATGAATTACCTTTTGACCTTTTTGAGATGTATGATGAGTTTTGGGATCCGTCTAGGGCTACAAAAACAAACCCTCGAGCACACTTTATAAAAGCCCTTCAAAACTATATTGAACGAGAAAAAATTGGGAATGATGTAACGAATGAAATGCTTTGTGATTGTCCATTTGTAGTAAAGTTACTGGATCGTATAACAAAAAGCTCTGGAAAGCGACCTAAGAAAAGTACTGTTATACAATCTTGGATTAAAATCGCGAGGCCAAAACTAGTTGGAAGGTCTCAAATAAGATCAAAATTGACATGTATTTGAGCTAAATCAATTACAGTGTCAATAGATTCATAAAAAATTATAAAATTTATTATTCAATGATTGTAAGTACGTTCTGTAATAATCAATTACAGTTAAACCTCCTTTTTTCAAATTATCCCTTATAATTCAGCTCATACAAAAATTAACAAACACCAAGAGGTTTATATGAGTGATTATAAGTATATGTCAACCAATCAAGTTATAACATGCGGGAGCTATCCTTTTACTAAAGGTCAGTTTGCTCATCTTTTGTTATATCGTCATAGAAATGGTCTTTCTGTCGCTGTTAGAAAGATTGGAAAGCGCATTTTAATTCAAGTTGAGGCGCTAAATGCTTGGATAGAGAAGCAAAGGGAGGATCGCAATGTCTAGATTTGAATTAAATGAAAAGGGGGTCTGGTTTTATCCTGACACCCCTGTAAAAGAAGGAGAAGAGGCAAAGGCAATTTGGATCTGTTCTCCTCTAAAAATTACTGCTATTACTAGAGATGATTGTAATGAAAATCATGGAAGATTACTAGAATTTTCTGACCCAGATGATGTAACCCATACATGGGCAATGCCTATGGAATGTCTTGCAGCAGATGGTTCAGATTACAGGCGTACACTTCTTTCTAAAGGTTTGCAAATTAACCCTTCTGCAAAAGGCTTACTGACATCATATATACAAACAACTATTCCTGAAAAAAGAATACGATGTGTTCATAAATTGGGGTGGTATAAGGAGATGTTTGTTTTTCCTCAAGAAGTTATTAATCATCCATCTAATTCGGAATCTGTAATTTTTCAAGCATCTCACCTTCTCACTCCTCAATATAATTCTAAAGGCACCTTGCAAGAATGGAGGGATAATGTTGCTTATTATTGCATTGGGAATACACGTCTTATGTTTGCTGTCAGTACTGCTTTATCAGGTCCACTTCTGCATATTCTTGAACAAGAAGGAGGTGGATTTCATTTTACAGGCAAAAGCTCTGGAGGAAAAACATCGGGATTAAAGGTGGCATCAAGTGTTTACGGAGGTCCTATATCAATTCAAAGCTGGAGAGCAACCGGCAATGCTCTGGAATCAACAGCAGCTCTGCATAATGATATATTACTATGTTTAGATGAATTAGGACAGCTTGATGCTAAAGAGGCTACTGAAATTGGCTATTTGCTTGCAAATGGACAGGGTAAGGGGCGTGCAGATAGACAAGGTAATGCGCGAAATAGACTAACATGGAGATTGTTTTTTCTATCGAGTGGAGAGATTAATCTTCCTGATCTTATTCGTCAAAGTGGTAAAAAAGTTCGTGCAGGCCAAGAAGTAAGAGTTCTCGATATCAGCTCAGATACTGGGTTTTATGATATGTTTGAGGAGCTTCATCAGTATAGAGAATCGAAAGATGCTGCTGCGTTCTCTCGATTTCTTAGTGATAATTCAGAGCAATTTTATGGCACT
>CAMBTZ010000051.1 GCA_945870925.1 Chlamydia trachomatis
CTCTATAGTGGATAGCTTAATAGCATTAAAAATACTCCAACCAGAAGACTGTAATAGCGACGAATAAATATCTACGGCAACAGACATATTCATTAAAATGTGCGAAGAGGCAGAGCTATAGCAAACAAAGTTCCTCAAAAAAATGGAAATACCCTAAATCTATTTGACTGTATATGACCCATTATTGATACAAATACAGAGAATCTCAAGATGTTTAAGAAACATAACTCGTTAAAAACCAATAAAAAAGATTCCATTCTTTACAAGAGACCTGAGAATCATTATAATGTTGGTTCCATCTCGAGGGGCAATAGCTCAGTTGGTTAGAGCGTCGGACTCATAATCCGCAGGTCCCAGGTTCAAGTCCTGGTTGCCCCAAACTTAATCTCAATAACTTAAACTCCGTCCCACCCCCTAAAAACTTCACTTTGTCAGGTATTTGTCAGAGTATCTTACAATATATTTCGATCTAATCCAACCTGATTTTTAACAATGTTTATTGATTCTCACATCCCAATTAAAATGGGATATTTCAGACGAAATGCTATAGCCCCCCCGTGTATTTGTGTTTATGTGTATATTAAATCCTAATCTATTAATCAACAGCTGGTTGTTTGTACACAAACAAATAGAGACCTGTGTATATTGTGTATGTTAAAAGGATCTTGTTATTAAGGGGGTTCTATAGCCTTTGGGTAAATTCTTATTTTAGATATAGACTCTAAGATCAAAAATATGAAAGGCGAAGAGATGAAACGAACTTATCAAGAATAGCTAAAGATTCCTCTCTATTTTAAAATTTTTTCCATTTTGTAATTGGTAAGCTCTACATTTTTTCTAACTATAGTTTGCTCAGCGATTACCCTGAAACCTTGACTCTCAAAGAATGGCTTTGCCGTAATGCTCACCTCAGAAAAAATCGTATCAACTTTATATTCTCGTGCTTTCTCAAAAATCGCCTTTATTAGAGCTTTTCCAACTCCCTTGCCAATCCATTCATGATGACAATAAAAACAATCTATATGACCATTGGGTTCAAATTCAGCAAAACCAACAATCTTGCTTTCTATAACCGCAATGAAAGGTTTTGTCCTTAAAAATTTCTTAGCCCAACCCTCTGTTTCCAAACTAGATTTTGGAGCCCACACATCGACCTGTTCTTGGGTGTAATGCTGAATATTAATTTTGTGAATTGTGTTGAAGTAAATATTTGCAAGAGCCTGCACATCCTCGGGATGATATTTTCTAATTTCAATCATATTTTTATCTCTGTATCGTCTACACCTGATCCATCATTTTCAAATTAGTTTCAGTAATTTCAGGATATTTTTCTGGGTCAGCAAGACAATACTTTTCGCCAAAACTTCCTTCAAGATGCTCTGCTATCGTAACAAATTTGCGTCCTTCAAATCCCCCTCTTTCCGCCTTTTTTTTAAGTTGAATCGTTTTAACTTCCTCAAAAGGGATTTTATTGGCGGCACAAAGAGCTTCAATGATTTCTAGCACATCAGCTAACTCTTGCATAAATTCTTGCTTTGAACACGCTGTGCAAACTTCTCTAGATTCCTCAAGAAGTTTTTGCCTCAATTGATAATCATATTCTGCATCCGTTAGGCGTTGCCAATGTATAATCGATTTTAACTCATTCATGAGATCGATTGCTTTGTCTCTCCACAATTTGTTTTGTAAAAATGCACGTCTTTTCATATGATCAACCCTTATGATATAGGCATTCTAAGATAACACATGTATGAATTAGAATTTACAAAAAACCCTACTCCTCACGAAGTTGAAGCGCTTACAAATGGAATTTCCGAAAATGCAATAGAAATCAAAGGAATAGCTCTACAAGTCCAACCTTTTGGATTTTTTTATAAAAATGCTCAAGGTATCGTTTTGGCTGGCTGTCATGGAGAGATATGTTATCAATCTATGTATATCAGCCAGCTGTGGGTTAGTAAAAATTTAAGACATCAAGGACTCGGTACTTTACTCATGCAAAAAGCAGAAGCATTTACAAAAGATTCAAATTGCAAAATGTTATCTATCAACACCATGGATTGGGAAGCAGAAAGCTTTTATAAAAACCTTGGTTTCAAAGTTGATTTTAAACGCTCTGGTTATGAAAAAAATTCAAACATGCTCTTTCTTAGCAAGATACTTTAGAAGAATCTACAGGATATAAATTTGTAATTGTTTTTTTGTCTTCTGATTCCTGTATGTTTTTGATTATTTTACGGGCTATTTCAGAAGCTTTTTCAAGACCCTTTAAAAGTTCTTCTGGAGTTTTAGTGAAAGAATATCGTCCTCTTCCAGCGGACACCAATGAATGAAATGAACTTGCATTACTTGAAACCAACCCACGAATAGCAAACATGTTCTTCTCTCTCCTAAAAAGGATCAATTCTAAACTGGACAAACAATCAATACAAGATTAAGAATAAATTTATTTTCTTGCAGCAAGAGCCGCAATCAACGCTTGTAACTTACTTGCGAGCAACTCTTCGCTTTCATCTAACTTAGCCGCGGCTGCGCTAAACTTTTCAGCACTTCTCATAACACAAGGCATTGCTTTGATCTCTTCTTTCTTTGCTTGCGCACTTCGTCGAATCCTTACAATTTGTGCTTTATAAGATGTAAAGTGTTCTCTAAAAGCTTGAAGCATTTCTTCACTATCTGCAAATGCTGTTTCAATTTGAACCCGTTTTTCCTCTAATTTGTTAAATACAACCTCACAGGCATTAACAGGACTTAGCACCATTTTCTGCCACAGAACGCTCTCTGAATCATACACAACACCCGCTTCTCTAAGCATTTTTAACACAGTAGTATAAGCAGGAAGCAATGCCTCAAGTGTATCAAGATTTATAAAAGCGTCTATAGATGCCTCTTCAATCTCAACTACTCCTTTTGTCTTTGCCGCTTCTGCTAAAAATCCAATAGTTCTACCTATCATCATTTTCTTAAAAGGAGGATTTGTCATCCATCTTTCAATAACAGAGGCCCATTCCCTTACTTTATCCAGCGATACCGCACCAAATTCATAATGATTAATCCCATCTTCAACTTGTCTCAGCTCTTCCAATCTTAATTCTTGCACCTGATAACCTATTTCTCTTCTAAAAAGATCGAGTTCTCTTTGTACACGAAGAAAGCCGATTGCAATATCTTGTTTCAAAAATCCAGCCTCTTTTGTCACCTGAACCTGAATCGCTTTAAGTTCTTCATACATAGTAACCAACTCGTTTCTTGCTCTGCTAAATTCCCACACTGTCTCTTCGTGAAAATAGGCCGTCTGTCTACAAATTTCTTGCACTTGACTGCACAATGAAGCGTTATATTCCCGCATCCCTTGCATAAGCGGTCCAAACACATCTTCCGACTCCCGATCTAAAGATGCAAATGCATTAATTACAGCCATTCCAGTCCCTGCAACCGATCCAATCGCAAGAGCCCCATCCATCGATGCAAAACTTCCAACCCCTTGTACTCTTCTTACAGATTCTTCAAGCCTCATCATCTCATGCCCTGCCTGAAACAAAGCCTCAAGTCTTGGAGCACCAAATCGCAGGGCAGCCAATGCTACATCCGATAATGCCCCCTGCAATCTTACGCGATCCCTTGCTCGATCTTCAGCTTTTCCTTCCGCTTTAATGTAATCACAAAAGCCTCTAATCTCATCTTCAAATTCTCTAAGAGCTTTTTCCTCAACCGACATTCTATTCAAAGCCGATGTGATACGATCTCCTTCTTCATGAGAAACCACCGAAATCCTTTCCGATTTTACATCAACTCTTGCATGTCTAAAATGAGTTGTGGCCAAAGATTCTGTCCTATCATGGAATAAACCAGTGTCAAACTCATCACTATCAATAAACAATCCTGCCAATGGAATAGGAAGAATCGAACTACGTATTGGTAATTCATAAAATTTTGCGTTAAAAAAGCCATGTCTATTAACAATTTCTTTTGATACCTCAGTGGGTTGTAATTTATATCGCCTATTCAATGCTCGATATAAATCTCCTCCAAAATATCCTGATTCAGGATGTTGAAAAAAAGATGCTCTCACAAATATTTTATCAGCTCCATATATCTGACCTAATCGAGGGAGTTCTTTTATAAAAAATAAAGTCGAAGGACTTCCAGGTGCAGCTTTTAGGTTATCAATCGTAAGCAATAAGATTTTTTTAGAATCACATTCAATAAGACGTAAGCTTCCATCAATCAAAACACCTTCAAAACGAGAATCGACTGCATACAAGTCGTGACACCAATACTGTTTATAATTAGCGCTTCCACTAACAGCTCTTTTAGGAATATATACTGTAGTAAGGTCTGCAGATGGCCTAAGTGTAGCAGGTACGCTTGCACTTCCTCCCTCCTCTACAATAGCAGAACCTACTCCTCGCAAAGAGTGATTTGCAGTTCTTAAAATAAAAGGAATAGATGCAGTGAAAGCTGTAGCTACATCTCCTGTTGTCTCATGAAAGCGACCTGCTTCTTCTTCTGAAAACCCATAATCAGTTTTTAAAGGGTCAGGAACTGCCGCCATTCTTTCAGCCAAATCTTTGGCAGGCCGCACGAATCCTTTGCAAAAGTCTGCTGTTTCACTATTGAAATTACAAACATTACTAACTACAGGCGTGATTATTGCTGCGGCAACATTTCCTACTACTCTAGCAGCAACAGCTATAGGAGCAGCTATTGGTACAAATGTTTCAGCAGCTTCGAGCGTTTCTCTCATTCCCTCCCTAGCTTCTAGACTCTTTTGAAAACTAATGCTCATTTTCCTGCTACTCCAAACGCTGCCATCAATGCATCTATTTGTCCCATAAGACGTCTATTTTCTTCATCTCTTCTCTCCAATCGTGCAGTTAAATCATCCACCCGTGCTGCCAAAAGATCGACTCTTGGATCAGGTACAGGCGCAACGGGAACTACAGGCGGAGCCAAAGGCACTCGCATAATTTCTGCATAGGCAAGATCAATTCTATTTAAAAGGTCTTCGGATTCTCTTTGATAGGATGGATTGAATACATAAGGAACATAACGAAAAGATGGCGCACTTATCGATAAAGAATCATTCTTAAGTCTTTCAACATCAATTAAACCATTAATTTGTCGATCGCCACCACTTCCAAACCAAAACCGTTTCCAAGCTGCTCCTAACGTTTTCAATTGTAAATACTTCTCCTCAGCAATTGTTAAACGTTCTCTAAGTAAGGCGCTTCCTACACTCTTATCTGTAAGACATTCTTTGCGAAGAATAAAAATGCGATCTTGTACTTTAGCTTTGAGTCCTGCAATGCCTACTCGATAATCACCCGTAGGAGGGAATCGATGAAAAGTCGAATATTGTGATAGAGTCCCGATACCGCTCTCCACAGCATCAAATTCACTTGATAAATCGTAAGTGCCAATATCGACTCTTGCTACTGTAGTCATCCATCTACAAAAAACAGAGGTTGAAATTGAATCACCATTCCAGCACCAATCATCAATCTGAGCACCTTTGTAACTATTATTTTGCATTCTTGCAGAACTATGTTCACATCCAAAATAATTTAAGGAAAATCGATTTTGTTGCAGATCGATTTTTCCACCTTCTCTGTCTATAAAAGACCATGTCATATAAATCCAAAACGGATCTGTAGATGCATGAATTTGTCCATGAGGAAAACTTAATGCATGAATGTCTCCAGGAGGATGATTTGATGCATAAAACCAAACACCGTGCCAACCACTTGCTCTTCCGACCATCCTTGCTTCAACCTGCAATCTCCCAAGACCCAGTCTTTCAGCCTCAAGCGCCGATTTAATTGCATCTGTTACGGGCAACACTTCCAAAGGAAGATAGGTTGGATATAAATGGGCCTCATCTCGTATTGGAAGTAATTTTGCAAAGCGCCCCTTCAGATTGAGCAGTGTATGATCTCTATCCCAAAGATTAAAAGGTGTTATATCAAAAATACTACACCGCAATACTTCTTCTTTTTGTTGTGGAAGTCTCGCATGGATTGCCCCTGCAAAAGCCACTGTAAACCATCCGCCTGGTCCTGTGTCGCTATGCGTATACGATTGAAGCGGGCTTGACATTTCATGGAAAATATGAATTTTTTCTGCATCCATTTCCCTTACAAGTGCCTGGGAAATTTCAGCAGCTCTTTCAGCAAGAAGTGCTTGTGCAGCTTCTATTCCTGCTTGATAATGCGTAATCATATCTCGCCTACCATCTGCAAGAAATCGCTCTCTATCTGTGTAAATACGTCTTACAAGGGCTAGGCATCCTTCCACTGGCGTCTTAACTTTTTCCCTCCATAAAGAACCATCTCTATCATAGTCAATCCCTTTTTGCCGGAGAAGCTTCCTAAGTTCAACATACCTCGGAAATAACCCTTTAATTACATCCAAATTGACATAAGGACCCGCTACTCCTAATCGCTTAGCAAATATCGGAGCCAGTCCTGAGGGAGTTGCTTTGCCTAAATATTTCTTAACGTCCGGAGTATCTAGGTACATTTCTCCAGTAAGCAACTTATTGCAAGGAGGCGCTACACACCATCTTTCAATCAAAGCTGCACTTTCTCGAAGCCATTCAACATTTCGTCCACCTCTAATTGTCCAATGTGTTAGTTCATCTTCAATTGCCCGAATCGGTTCAACTGTAAGTTCTTCTAAAGTATACCTCATCTCTTCTCTCAAAGAAGAAATTTCGGATTGTAGTTTTTCAATACCAAAAGCTAACTCTCTTCTCACTTCCTGGATTTTAACTTGAGTCCCCTCTCCAAGAGCTCTTAAGTGCCCTTGCATAATGCCAATTTCTCTCCGCACTCCTGCAAATTGGTGGAGAGTCTCACGATGATTTTGTTCTATCGTTCTTTGCAGTGTTGTAAGTTGTGTACTCAAGGCAATAAAATATTCTCTCATTTGATATTGCAGCGCTTGAATCGCATCGTTTCCATCCGAATCCATCCCTGCAAAAACGGAAATCAGCAAAGCTCCTGCCATAACAGCTGCAGCAATTTGTGGCCCACCGGCTGTTGCCGAAGAAGCTAGTTGCATAGTCTGAGCAGTTGAAACCATCTGTCCACCAACAGCAAAGCATTGAGCTACTTGTGGACATCCAAAATTACGAGCAGCTGTCTCTGCGTCGCGAAAAGCAGTTCTCGTTGTATTCCATCTTGCTTCATCACATGCTATTGCGTCTCTTTCTTGAAAATACCTTCTTAAATCCCCAAGCTCACCCCTAATTGAACTGAGTGGCCCTACATCTAGTGAAGGCGTTCTTCCTGAAAGATAATTCAAAACAGCACCTTCTCCGGCACTCCTTAATGGAATTCCAGATGAAGCAACTCTAACACTCCCTACAGAAGCACTCATAATAACCTCAAAAGTATCAAATTAATTATGCGATTATTTTACAACATTAATTAATAAAAAAAAATAAATTAATTATTTTAATTAACTGTGCTATTACGAATATTTTGAAAGTATATGGCAGCATTCTCAGATTCCCGAACCGCAATTTTTGCCCTAACAAACATTTCTTTTTCATATTTCTCTATCAGCTTTGGCCACTCAATAGGTTCTCGTGAATCTGCCAATAACGTCGATAACAATCTCGCGTCTTCAAGCGCATTATTTCCTCCTAATGCCCGATCACTAGGCATAGCATGAGCTGCATCGCCTAAAAGAGTGACCCTTCCCGTTGGAACAAGCGGAAATTGATCAGAATCGGGAAATTTAGTCGTACGTATAAGCCAAGGAACCATAATCGCTTCTACAGGAGTATCGTATATTAATTTTTTCAAATTCTCATGCCAAGATTCATTCCTCATAAGCTGCTTACAGCGATCCAATATTTGCAAAGGATTTTCAAAATCTTCTCTTTCTTGAGAAAATGCCCAGAAAACAGTAGGACTTCTATCGGCCCGCTCTGAAAAACACACTCCAATACAATGTGAATACTCTCCCTGAAATCGAACTATTCCCTTCTTATTGAGCGGAAGAAGTTTTTCCCATTCGGGTGTACGATCAATGTGTCCTCCCAAGACAATGCGATTGCTATCAACCACCTTCGGAACTGATCCCAGCTTATCTCTATAAATAGAGGGTAAAAGCTCTCTTACAATTGAGCCTCCTCCATCACATCCAACTAGCAAATCTCCTACGACAGAAGACCCATCTTCAAAATAAGCGATCACTTGGTTACCATTATCTTCAAACTTAATCAAGCTCTTGCCCCATTGAATATTGATTCCCTCTGATAATAGGTTCCTTAATCCTGAACGGAGAAACTGATGAGCTGCATCTTGCCCTATAGGAATACTAAAAATCGGCTCCATGTTTTCATTAGCCAAGGTAAAGCCATCGCCCACATCTTTAACTTTAGCTAGTGATAAACGACTCATTTTTTCAGGCAGTAGAAGCGCATTTAATGCACATATTCCAAGTGAACGAATAGAAATTCGATATCCTTGTGTACGACTTATGGGACTTTCATCCCTTTCAAAAACCGTAACATTAAATCCCGCTTGGACAAGACCATTAGCCAAAGCAAGCCCACCCAGTCCTGCCCCAATAATTAATATCTTTTCATTTCTCATCCTGTAACCACCTGATTTCCGATTCAAGCAAGTTAAGCCCATACCTCAAAGCCTTAAGACGAACTACTCTACAAGGCGAATCCGCTATATTTTCTAATCGCTCTTCGATTTTCTTGTACTCTTCATGAATCTTTTCTATTTTTTCTAACCTTTCCTGGAAGAGCCCAACCATCTCCTTCTGATTTTTGGCAAAAAAAAGTTTGAGAAGAAATTCATTGCGTGGAGTCTCCTCACTTGTCGGACTTCCAAACCAAACCCCAAAGTCTTCTCGCCCCACATCCGTAATGGAAAAAATCTCTTTCTTTTTCTTTCCCACATAAACAATCTCCGACACCACCTTTCCTTCCTTTGCCAATACTTTCAACATGGGATAGATCGTCGAATCAGACTCTCTCCAAAAATATACCGTTGACCTCCCCATAAGAGACTTGATCTCATACCCTGTAGCGGGGCTATCAAGTAGCACCCCCAAAATCGCATATTTTGTTTTATTGACTAATCGCATAAAAATACCTAGTTCCTGGGTATTATATACAATAAGTCATTTACTGCCAATCCCTCATTTTTTAAACAAACGCGGATTGAAATTTGAAGTGCAAAAGTGGAGTTAAAAAAAAGAATAGGCAGGTGATGAAAAAATCTCTATTGTGAATTTGTTCAATCAAACACAAGGAGACTCTATGCCTAAGGCATATCACCACCTAACCTATGCACAAAGATGCTAAATCTATATTTTAAAAGATAGAGGAGATTCAAAGAGCTCTATTGCAAGGGCACTAAATGTTCATCCCAGTACAATTGGACGAGAGCTTAAAAGAAACACAGGAGGCAAGAGCTATCGTCATCAACAGGCTCAAGAAAAAGCAGTCATC
>CAMBTZ010000052.1 GCA_945870925.1 Chlamydia trachomatis
GATTGCCATGAGTTGCCCTTTTTAAGATAGTTCAGAGCTTTCTTTCTAAGATCAAGTGAATAAGTCATCCGAATATTATAGCGGATTTACACAGCATGAAAAACAAATTTTAATTCACTATAGTTTTTCGGTTTTTGTTGCGTTGTTTAATCACTTCAATGAGACTACCGGCCATGAGGGATTCGAGTTCTATGGGTGAGTAGTCGTGATCCATTAGGTAGGTTTCATTTTTTGTTTTGTTGTGTAGTTGAAATGGTTCTTTTGATTTAAGTCCTTTGTGGATTTCTTTAAGATCTAATTCGTCAGCTAAGCTGATTTTATCATAATCTTTTGGATCGTTGAATGTGAGGGGGAGAATTCCGAAATTTATGAGGTTTTTTCTGTGAATTCTAGCGTAGCTTTTTGCTAGGACAGCTCTGATACCGAGGTAGCGGGGGGCAATAGCTGCATGCTCTCTGCTTGAGCCTTGGCCGTAGTTTTTTCCGGCAACAATCACGGAGCCGGTTTTCTGGTGATGGAGTGCTCTTTTATGAAATGTATCGTCGAGTTTATAGTAAGTAAATTCGCTAATTTTTGGAATGTTACTTCTGTACGGGAGGACGGCAGCTCCTGCAGGCGAAATTTCATCAGTTGAGATATTATCTCCAACTTTTAATATTACGGGCGCTTCAAACGCGTCGGGTAATGGTCCAAACTCTGGAAGACTTTTAATGTTAGGTCCCTTAATTACCTCTATTTTATGTCCGTCTTTTTCTGGAGGAATTAAATCGCTCACGAGAACCATTGTTTCAGGCTCTTTGTAATGCGGGTAAGCCATTTTTAAATCTCTTGGATCAGTAATAACACCTGTTATTGCCGATGCTGTTGCAGTTTCGGGGCTACAAAGATAGACCTTATCTTCTTTTGTACCAGATCTTCCGGGAAAATTTCGTGGTGTTGTTCTGAGACTAATCTGATTTGTTGCAGGAGCTTGCCCCATTCCAATGCAGCCGTTGCAGCCTGCTTGATGAATTCTTGCACCCACTTTTGTAAGCATTGCTAAAAAACCATTTTCAATAAGATAATTTAAAACCTGTCTTGATGAAGGGTTAACATCAAAGGAGACCCCTTCTGCAACTTTTTTTCCATCAATCATTAAAGCTGTGATTGCAAAATCTCTAGGACCAGGATTTGCAGAGGAACCAATATACGCTTGATAAATAGGACGCCCAGCAACATCTCTCACCTTTTTTACATTACCAGGACTTGAGGGAAGAGCAATAAGGGGCTCTAATTTACTTAAATCAATTTCGATATGTTCATCATATTTTGCGTCAGGATCAGCCTTCAGCTCGATAAAATCTTTTTCCCTCCCCATCTGCTTGAAAAACTTCTTTGTAACTTCATCTGATGGAAAAATTGAGGTTGTTGCTCCAAGCTCTGCTCCCATATTTGCTATTACATGTCTATCCATTACCGTTAAATGCTCAAGCCCGGGTCCATAATATTCATAGATTTTACCAATACCGCCTGACACATCAAATCTCTTAAGCATCTCCAATATTACATCTTTTGCACTCACCCAATCTGGAAGTTGCCCTATTAATTTTACGCCTACGATTTTAGGCATCCTCGTATAGAAAGGTTCTCCGCAAATAGCAAGTGCAACTTCAAGGCCGCCTGTTCCTATTGCAAGCATGGCTACGCAACCATTTGCAGGCGTGTGACTATCCGATCCGACCATCGTCTTTCCTGGTATCGCAAATCTTTCGCAATGAACCTGATGTGAAATCCCATTACCCGCTTTACTGAGCCAAAGACCAAATTTCTTAGCAGCACTCTGTAGAAACAAATGGTCGTCAGGATTTTTGTTATCTTCTTGAACTTGATTATGATCGATATATTGAACAGAGATCTCAGTTTTAGCATGTTTTAAATGCATAGCCTCAAGTTCAAGCATCACCATTGTCCCTGTTGCGTCTTGAGTTAATGTCTGATCAATTTTTAAGGCGATCTCTTCGCCCGGGGTCATATTACCTGATATTAAATGACTTGAAATTAGCTTCTCCGCAAGATTCTTGAACATACACACCTCTTTCATTCAACTTATAAAGAAGCGCCCTCATGTACTCAATAGATATTTTAAAAAGATTGTGGGTAAGAGCGCTTTTGCCAATACTTCAGACCATAGTCATACGTAAGTTGCTCTCCCTTACAGATCAATCTATTGGCAAATAAGATGATATGAGCAACATCATCAACGATTATCCATTTAGATGTAATGTTTGGGTCATAACTATGATTGATAAATCTTGTAAAATTCCCCTTTTCTCTTGCATCCACAACCCATGGAGTGTCTTGAGGTCCAATTACATACCCAAAAACATAGTCATTTGACGAATCTTCCCAAAATCGTCTTTTTCGCACAACCCCAGTATATTCACCAATAAATGCAAACTCAGGAATGTGTTTGGATGCAAACACTCCATAGCCGACAAGTGGATTTACTTTTTTTATGAAATAGGGAGCTTCTTTTTTTTTAAGCAAGGGCTCCTCAAATAAATGAGAAGCCCAAAGATTCATCATTTTATATTTTTTCCATTTTAGCTTTCTTATTGACCTCCTCTTTATTTTATCGAGGATACTCTCTTTTGAAAACTCAAGATCTTCAATATAAATGATTTTTAACTGACTTTCAATTTCTTGCCTAGACGTAATCATAAAAAGAGATTAACGAAAATAGGTATCTAAGTACACATGATAAATATGACCATTACTCAAAATAACATTTCCTTTAACAACTTTTGTCCTTACTAAACTTCCATCTCTATGCACCCTATCAATTTCATAAACTTCTTCACTTCCTTCATAAAGTTTTATTACTACAGTTGATATGTGCCGTCCGATTACATCGTCTTCCTCCCAACCAAGATTATTTTTACAATTCCTCTTCAATATATCGACAATTAAGCCCCTCTCATCAGTAACCCAAAGTCCTGTTTCAGGATGATGTAATAAGAGGATTTTTAATCGCTCCAATTCCATTTCTATGACATCCATTAAAACCACTTCCGGAATTTTTAGAACTAACCCTTTAGAGAAAGTTATAAGTTCTCCTCGAATTTTTTCGTGACTAACCAGATGCCTCCCTACTGTTAAGGGAACAAAACAAGGGACACGTTTCATTAAATCACCACGACGGTGAATAGACGAAAACATTTCAAGTAATCCCGCTCTATCTTTAGCAGGAATCACATCAAAAAATGATCCCTCTTTTAAAATTAGCGAGGTGCGGTCATTCCCATAAAGTACCTCTCCTTTTAAATCAAAAGCACAAACAAGACCTTTAAAATTTTCTTCTTTTATTTCTGAGATAATTGAATCAAGATTTCTTTTAGAAACCAGCTCTTCACTCACGCTACTTATCAGAGCCTTATTAGACGTTACTTCTTCCATACACATTCCTCCTGCTTTGTGAAGACAGTGTAAAGTGTAAATCATTTTTTGATTAATTTCAAAAAAAATATTAACAAGGCTTTTTTTCGTCTAAAACAACATCAATAACTTCCTCTATGGGCGGGCTGTCCCTATCACACCAAGAAGAATCTTGGGCTTCAGAATCAGGTATAAACAATTCCGCTACTGTTAGTTGTCGCTGCTTCTCAAGCTTTCTCATTGTATATGGTGACAAAACAATCTCTGAATTTATTTGCTGAGGCACCACTAATTTTGGTGGCGAAAGCTCTTCTTGTCCGGCAGCCTCACCTAAATATTTTCTCCAATCCTCTCTATCTCCACCTGCTCTTGATTCCTGATAAAGCTTTAATATCCTATCACGTAAAGGTGAACCTGAAGAGCCCACTAACGGTGCTCTATCTACCAAACTCGGCAAAGATGCTGTCTCTTTTTTATCCAAAGCGCCGTATGATTTAGTGCGTCTTGCTGTTCTTCTTGCCTCATTTATCAATCCGGAAACGTGTTTTTCAAATATTTTCTGACCATCTAACCTTTTAATCTGTTGAAAAGTTAATGCATTAGTCTCCCTTATCTTACTAATCCCCGTATTCATCCAAGACAGAGCTATATTAGCAATGTATAAGGAAAAACCTGCAACTTTTGCAGGCGCACTTGAAGAGCCCGAGTTTGCATATACAGCCTCTACAATTGAACCTGCAAGGGATCCTAATTCTAGTAAAATTTGAATCGATGATCGAAATCCATTTGTAACACATCTAGCTCTTGTCTTCTCCATTTCATCAGACAGTTCAATTATATGTCGAGCGTCAGAAAATATAGTTCTTAACTCTTTTACTTGTTCGTCTAATTGATTGATAATTACTATCACATTACCATCCGGATCTGACTGCCTGACCTCTTTAATAACAGACTCTTCATTAACCATTAAATCTTTTAGATCGATAAATTTTTGAGTTAAATCTAAAATCGCCTCTTCATTTAAGACTGAATAAACACCATATAATTTGATGATATACTTCTCCCGTAGCTCACCCTTTTTAAAACATTGACTGCTCATCACATGACTAACAACCTGACTAAGAGACATTATATGATTACCCTCTCTTAATGAGCGGGATAGACCTACTTTCGGAGTGCGATCAGCTGAAATTTTCGGACGACTTTTTGTAGATTCATAAAAAGCTACCATGGAATTAATGTGCTCTATCACCAATTTATTCGGTATAATCTCCTCCATTTGAGCAAGCGCTGTTAAAAGTGTTTCATTTCTCTTCCAAATATAGTCTTTTATTTTAGATGCAACAACCGATGCTAAAGTAGAACCAACAACCGAAAAAGCACTTGGCGATGTTGATCCGCTTGAATTTATTGAATTTGCCATTAGAGTCATTGTTAAAACTTGAAAGGATGTATCAAGAACGGTTCCAGAAAATGAAAGCACCTTTCGATAAGAAAACCAGCCACATCGATCTTCAAACTCAGCCCTTTTAATTGCAGCACTATAAACATTCTCTAGTGAAATAGAGATTCTTTTTAACGCATCAATAGATCCTTTAACTTCAGAACTTGATACTGCATCACCTTCAATACTAGAAAGCAGAGAATCTGCCAATGCTGTTTGAGAATTCCAAGCTTTTAAAATTTTTTCTGGTGAAGAGCTAGCGGTAAGAGAAATCATTAAGACCTCGTAAAAATAATTGTTAATAAAATATTATTACGAAGTTAATTTTTGATAAAGAAATTTCTTATTTCTTGATGGACAATATTTTTATCCACCTGATCTCCAAAGATAAAATTAAATTGCGCATAGGACAATTCAGCAAACATTTCATAACCAAGAATAACTCTAGCCCCCTTTTTTTGAGCTTCCATAACAAAAAGCGTCTTCATTGGATTATAAATCATCTCCATTACCATAGTATTGCTCGATACCCATTTCATTTCCATCGGAAGCTCCTGACAAAACATTCCAACACTAGTTGCCTGAATAATTACATCAAAGGTTGAACTAATCTCAGCTATAGCCTGAACACCAAATTGTTTAGCTATAAGCAGAGCTCGCTCCTTGGTTCTATTGTAAATAAAGACCTCAGCACCTCTGGCTGAAGCCTCGTAAACAGCAGCTTTAGCAGCTCCACCTGCCCCCAAAACAAGAACTTTTTTACCGGCTACTTTTTCTGTTTTTTCAATTGCATTAAGACAGCCAATTCCATCAAAATTGTGGCCAACCCATTTTCCATCTCGAATTTCAATAGTATTAACAGAACCAATTAAATTAGATTGCTTGTCAAGAAAAGGGATAATCACTTCTTTTAATGGCATTGTAACTGCAATGTATGAATAATCCATCTTCTTTAAAAGCTCGACTTCCCCCGCTAATGTATCTAAGCAGATTATTTTTTTTTCGTAAGTGCAAGCAATGTTGCATTTTCTAAATATTTCATTATGTGTTATATGGGAAATGCTTTTATCAACCGGATTTCCAATAAGTAGACCTTTCTTCACATCTTGCCTTTTTTAGCCTCCTAGATTAACATCAATAATGAAGATGAAAAAGTTATTTCTTACATTAATACTTATTTTCTCATGTGCAGTAATCGGTCTTACCTATCACATTTATTCAAATCAAGATGAGTTGATCTTTAGGAGCCACTCCTTAGATAAAGAGCACCTATTTGAACTCGATCATCCCTATGAGGAAATTTTTCTACCCACACTTGAAAACACACATATTAACGGTCTTTGGTTTCACACAGAAAATTCTAAAGGCGTAGTCCTTTTTTTTCATGGACGGGGTAAAAACCTTAATTTTTGGGCTCACAGAGCCTATCCTTTTATTAATAGAGGCTATGATGTTCTTATTATTGATTACAGAGGATTTGGCAAAAGTGCCAAAGGTTTTGATGAATCCTGGATTCTTGAAGATGGAGAGACTGCATACCATTTTTTACTCTCACATTATCAAGAAAAAGAGATAATTATTTATGGCCACTCAATGGGAACATCCATCGCTACCTGGGTCGCCTCTACCCACAACCCTCTAATGCTTATTTTAGAAGCCCCCTTTTACTCTATGATCGAGGCAGCATCCTACACAAAACCCCTTATACCTGAATTTCTTATTCGCTGGATGCTAAAATACCATTTTCGAACCGATCGATGGATCGGAAAAGTAAAGGCCCCTATCTATATATTTCACGGAATCCCAGATAATGTAATTCCCTATAATCAGTCTCAAAAACTATATGGGGAAATTAAGCATGATAAAAAAAATGAAATGATTATTTTACCAAATGCGGGCCATGGTGATGTCTACCAAGACCCGCTCTATATCGAAAAACTCGATGAGCTTCTGCCTTAACCTCCAATTGAAGTAGCTACAAGAGCTGCTGCAACTTGAGCTTCTGCAAAAACTTCACGAACAAAGCTTTCATTAGAACCAGAAATTCTAGCAATACCCTCACTAACAGTACCTACACCTTCTAAAGCTGCTTTTGAACAATGGGTAAGAATACTTGAATCTAGCTTTAGAAGATTTGATATTGCAATAACATAAAGCTTTCCGCCATACGTAGGTGAAAATTGACCGACAAAACCGACTGCGGCTGCTGTAATATTTACAGTCAATTGAACAAATGAACGTTTAGCTAGATTAAAAAATCTTTCATCATCATGTAAAATAGCTGTAAAAACACCTATAACTAAATACATAACTGTCTCTATTAAATTAAACATACAAACAGCTGTCGATGTGAACCAAGTTTCTCTAAACAAACGTTTTGATCCCATAGCGTCGTAAAAATATTTTAGCGTCAGATCTTCTACAGAACGAATATTTGGTGACCCAACATAGCTTAGCGACCCCAAAACTGCTCTACTCGACATAACAAAGCCTGTAGAATTAAAAATGGACGGATAAAAATTTTCCGGTCCCCACGCATTATCTATAAAATCTTTTATTGATGCTTGCATAATATCCCCTTTGTTTTAATGAGTGTTAAAGATATATTAATATCATTTAAAGAACAAGAGATCGTTTAAATGAAAATAGCAGTAGGAATGTCAGGAGGTGTTGACTCATCAGTAACAGCGCTCCTTTTAAAAAATGCGGGTCATGATGTGATAGGCATTTTTATGAAGAACTGGGATGAAGATGATAAGGAGTGTCCTGCCATCCAAGATTACGAAGATGCGCTTTCAGTTTGTCAAAAAATAGACATACCCTTGTACTCCTTTAACTTTTCTGAAGAATACTGGAACCAAGTGTTTGTCGGTTTTTTAGATGATTTAAAGAAAGGTTTTACACCAAATCCCGATATCTTCTGTAATCGCGAGATAAAATTTAATGTCCTTTTGCAAAAAGCATTTGACCTTGGAGCTGAAAAACTTGCAACAGGCCATTATGCAATGATAGGACCCCAATTTGAACTTTTAAAAGGTTTAGATAAAAACAAAGATCAAAGCTATTTTCTTCACGCTTTAAGCAGCGCTGTACTTGAAAAGGCATTATTTCCCGTAGGGAGCTATAATAAAGAAGATATTAGAAAAATTGCTGCAGACGGCGGGTTACTAACCCACAATAAAAAGGACAGCACCGGAATTTGCTTCATTGGAAAGCGAAAGTTTAAAGATTTTATTACCACTTATATGCCACCGGCAAAGGGGCTTTTTAAGACACCCGAAGGCAAGATCGTCGGAGAGCATAACGGAGCTTGGTACTATACAATAGGGCAGCGCAAAGGGATGGGTATTGGAGGAGCTGGAGAAGCTTGGTTTGTAATAGATAAAAACGTTAATAATCAGGAAGTTACGGTTGTTCAGGGTGAAGATCACCCACTTCTACTCTCAGAATCCTTAGTAGCCACGGATCTTACGTGGATACACACTCCACCAACTACCCCTTATATATGTAAGGCCAAAATCAGATACAGACAAGAAGACCAGGATTGCGTCATAGAGAAAATTGAAGGCGGAACCGCTTTTGTAAGGTTTATAACCCCACAAAGAGCTGTTACTCCAAGGCAAGCCATAGTCTTTTACCAAGGAGAGAGCTGTATTGGTGGGGGTCTCATACTTAAGAAAGGTTGCGTCTAATCCCTTAATTATCTATAATCTTTATTATGGAAAAATTATATAACATGCTATCTAGAGCATTAGATTACTTATGGTTTTGGTCTATTTTGTTTTTTATTGTAGATATTCTAAATCTAGACCTAATTTTCTACATAGTTATAACACTTTTTTTAACAATCCTTTTTGTGCCGGTTGAGGCTACCCTTATAAAGTATTTTAAAACCACTCTTGGAAAATACATTTTTGGCATAAGATATAGCAACACATTTACATGGAGAAATGCTTTTCGCTTCTCTTTTAGACGCGCACTCTTTTTAAAGATGCCAGCAGAAATTCTTCACAAAAAACCAAAACGTTTATCTCATATTTTAGCTATTAC
>CAMBTZ010000053.1 GCA_945870925.1 Chlamydia trachomatis
ATATGGATCTCTTCGACCTCTATTAAACCCAATTCCACCCATGATTTGATCTATAAACCCCCGCAATTTCCAAGCCCAATTCATTGAATACCAACCAGTATCACCACCAATGGTCCAAATTCTTTCGATTACTTTTTCAAAGGATCCCTTAATTTGGATGATTTGAATATCTTTTAGGCAACCTTCCTCGGGAACATCAATTCCTTTAATAGGTTTTTTTAAATCCCAAGCGTCCATCCATGTAGAAACAACTTCGTTTTGTGAAATCTTTTGAAATGCCCTACTTAGTGCATTTTCATAAGTCAGGCAATCATGTGGTAAAATTAAATCTATCGAATTATTTAATTTTCGACTGTTTTGCTTCATGCTTTCAACAAGATATTTACAAATCGAAAATTTTACAGATGTGATCAAAACAAGCCAGTAACTGGAAAGTTTTGGTGTTAAGACAGGTACATTTATAATATAACGCTTTAGTTTTCTAAATTTTGCATACCTTAGAAGAATCTCTCTAAATGTTAGCACTTCCGGTCCGCCAATATCATAAATGTTTCCGTAACTCTTTTCATTTAAAACAACTGCTGATAAATAGAATAATACATCTAAAATCGAGATCGGCTGACAGTAGTTTTTCACCCATTTGGGAGCAACCATAACAGGTAATTTTTCTGTTAAATCCCGAATGATCTCAAAAGAGGCGCTTCCGGCTCCAATTATAATACTCGATCGAAGTGCTGTGCAAGGGACTGCGCTATTTCGTAAAATGGTTTCCACATAAAGTCTTGAACGTAGATGCACAGAGAGTTTTACCTCATCTTCTATAATACCCCCTAAGTATATAATCTGCTTACATCTAGTTTTTTCTGTTAATTTTAAAAAATTTTGAGTGATTCTCTTTTCGCTATCAATCAAATCTTCCTGAATTTGCCCCATCGAATGCACTAAAAAATAGGCTACATCTATTTCATTTGGAAAAGATTGTATGGTTTCTAAATCCCCAACTATTAAGTGTAAAAGTCCATTTTCTGAAGCTTTAAACCGAATCTGCTCATTACGAACGAGAGCATAAACCTCATGACCTTCATCCAACATCTTATATACTAATCTTTTACCAATAAATCCGGTAGCGCCGGTAACTAGGATTTTAACCATATCTCCAAAAGTACTATTTATTCCATAACGCGTCAAACCATTTTCTATCGACGAAATGGTCGAAAAAAGTATAATCTAGCGTTCTATGGAAACTAAAGAAATTGTATCTAACCGATCAGCCTATCATCATTATGAAGTTCTAGAGACTTTTGAAGCTGGAATCATATTACTCGGCACTGAAATTAAATCACTTAGGGATAATGGCGGCAACTTACAAGATAATTATGTTACTGTTAAAGCTGGAGAAGCGTGGCTCAGAAATGCCTCAATAGCGCCTTATCGTTACGGCAATGTTCATAACCATGAAGAAAAAAGAGAGCGAAAACTGCTCTTTCACAAGGATGAGATCCTTAAATTTAGAAAATTAACAGAAATTAAGGGCCACACTTTGATCGCTCTATCCTTCTATCTAAAGAAGGGTATTGTAAAAGTAAAAGTTGGGGTATGTCGTGGTAAAAAAACTCATGACAAACGGGAAGACCAGAAAAAACGGTCTGCTGTGAAGGAAATAGCTCAGGCTATCAAAAATTCATAGAATGTCTGTTGACGTCTTGATCAAAATTCATTAAAATTGACTTTTCAATAGCGGGAGTTTTATGAAATTTAGCATACAAAGAGAAGCGCTTTCTTCTTTGATAGGAAAGATTCAGGGCGTTATACCATCAAAAGCTGTTATTCCAATTCTTGCGAATGTATTGATTGAGGCTAAGGATAATCAGCTTATTGTGACTGCAACCGATTTAACAGTTAGTCTGAGATCAAGTTTAGATGCAATTGTAATGGAAGAAGGTGGAATTGCATTACCTGCTAGAAGATTTTTTCAATTAATTCGAGAGCTTAAAGCGCCTGAAGTTAGGTTTGAGACAGACGCAAACAATGTTGCTATTATTACGAGTGGATCCTCTCACTTCCGAATTAATGGTCTTGAAAAAGGTGAATTCCCTGCATTTCCTGAGATAAAAGGGGGAAGATCTTTTGGTCTACCTTCAAGTAGGTTAAAAGAAATGTTTGTAAACACGTCATTTGCTGCAGCTAAAGACGATACAAGACAAGTTCTAAACGGAATTTGTATGGAAATCTCTGAAGACAAAGTAATTATTGTTGGAACTGACGGAAAGAAACTCGCTAAAATTGAAGAGACAGTTGAAAGCAGTTCTGGAGAAAAGCAGAGCAGTATAATTCCGTTAAAAGCAGTTGAAGAGATGGTTAAACTTCTTGGTGACGAAGAGAGTGTTACAACACTTACTTTAATGGCTGATAAAATTGCACTAGAAACAGACAAAGGCTCACTTGTTTCAAAATTACTTTCAGGGCAATTTCCGGATTATGAAAGAGTGCTACCCGACAGAAGCACTATGCATCAAATGTTTCTTCATAAAGAAGAGTTAATGACCCTGCTTCGTCAAGTTTCACTCTTTACTTCTGAGGCTAGCCATTCAGTGAAACTCACCTTTGAGCTTGGCGAACTCAAGCTTCAAGCTATTAATAGTGAAATTGGCGAAGGTAAAGTTCACATGCCGGTTGACTACCATAACGAGAAACTTGACATTGCATTTAACCCGCACTATTTTATCGATATTTTACGGCACTGTAAAGATGAGACTGTAAGTTTTGGCATTACCGATTCATTTAATCCAGGTTCTATCACTGATACATCTAAGGCGCACTATGTATTGATGCCAATGAGACTTCAGTGTGAATAAATGAGTTCACTCAAGCGAATTCGCCTACTTCAATTTCGAAATTTCAATGAACTTGATCTTGAATTTGGCGATGGGCTCAATGCTATTATTGGGCCTAACGCAATTGGAAAGACCACTCTTCTTGAAGCTATCCATTTTCTTAGCATTGGAAGATCCTTTAGAACAAATAGACTTCAGGAAGTTATAAAAAAAGGTGAAAAAAGCTTTTCTATTCAGGCTTTTTTTTCTAAAAATGGTGTTGATCAAACACTTTCCATTTTTTATGACGGGACCAATAAAGTAATCAAACATAACCAGACATCCTATAATTCTTTTTCTCCCCTTCTTGGGCTTTTTCCAACAGTGATTTATTCACCTTTTGATATTGAATTAATTCATGGCGGACCACCTGCAAGACGCTTTTTTTTAAATATTCTGATTGCTCAAGTAAATCCTTTGTACGTCTATTATCTAACAAGATATACAAAAGCTTTAGTAAATAGAAATGCACTTTTAAGAAAAAAACAACTTGCTACAATAGAAATTTGGGAAGAAGACCTTATTAAATCTGCTCAGTATCTCCAAGAAAAAAGATCTGAGGTTATTAAGGCAATATCAAAAATGACAACAGGTTTATATAAAGAGCTCTCTAATGACTCTGAAGTAATAGACATTCAATATAAACCCTCAAAAATATCAATTCCGATTTTTACAAAATCTAGAGAAAGAGAACTTTCTATGGGTTATAGCTTATTTGGGGCTCATAGAGATGATCTTGAGATAACTTTGAATGGATTTTCTGCAAAAAACTATGCAAGTGAAGGACAAAAAAGGACAATAATTGCAGCATTAAAACTAGCTGAAACAGAGTATCTCAAGCCCGCGATTCTTCTTATTGATGATTTTGGCGTCCATCTTGATAAGTCAAGGAAAACTAAATTTGAAGAGAAAATCACCTCACTAAATCAACTTTTTTTAACATCCCCCTATTCATTAGAGGGATCTATGCCAGCTTTTTTTCATTTTTTGGCAAGTCCACCTCTTGAACAATATTTAGCTCCGCAATAAAGGCTCTGCTTAGAGCTGAATCCTTATCTAAAGATGTACACCCCTTAACTCTTTTACATTTAAATAGATCAAGGACACTATTTGCAAGAACCTTACCGAGCTGAACCCCTTCTTGATCAAATGAATTGATTCCCCAAATAAAGCCTTCAAATGCTACATAATGTTCGTGATAAGCTAGAAGACTTCCAAGCGTATACGGATCTAAAACATTTGCAAGCAAGATGTGACTGGGCCGGTTTCCCGAAAAATATTTATTAGGATTAAGGCTTTGATCCCCTTTTGCAAGAGCAATTGCTTGCGCAAAAAGATTTGCAAGAAGTTTTTCTTGATTTGTTGTCCCCTCAATTACAGCATCACCCTCTCTTTGTGGATTTGCAAAACCTATGAATTCCAATGGTACAATTCCTGTTCCTTGATGAATGCATTGATAGTATGCGTGCTGTCCTTCAGTGCCTACGGTTCCCCATATAACGGGTGATGTTTCGTGTTTTATAAAACTGCCATCCTCTTGCGCAACGCTTTTTCCGTTAGATTCCATAAAAAGTTGCTGTAGATGTGCTGACCAATAATTCATCGCTTGTGAATAAGGAATAATAGCAAGTGTTGGGAGTTTGAGAAAGTTTCGGTTCCAAACCCCTAAAAGCGCACCAAAAAGCGGAAGGTTTTTCATTGGATCTTTCACATTAAGAGCATGATGGTCCATTTCATAAAGGCCTTTCAAAAATTCCTCCCAAACATCCATTCCAAAAACAAAGGCTAAAGGGACTCCTCCAACCATGCTCGAAACTGAAAATCTACCACCGATGTAATCCCACATATAGAATATTTCTAGAAATTTTGAAGAGTCATCCATTGGGCTCCCCTTTCCTGTAACTAGAATAAAATGATCCTTCACATTCAGTTTAGCTTCCGCATACCTTTTTCTTAAGAGTTCCTCTTCAGCTTTTATCTCCAAAGTTCCGCCAGATTTAGAAATAATAGCCACAAGCGTTGTTTTAAGATCGACTTCGGCTAATATGGCATTTATCTTGTCAGGATCGACATTTGAGGCAAAATAGAGCTTCTTATTATTCTCTTGGTAAGCCTTAAGTGTATGATAAACAGCTTCTGTCCCTAAATAAGAGCCACCAATGCCTACAATAATCATTGAGCTAAATTTTTGGGACTTAGGTAAAAAGTCTCGAAGCTTCCTAAGCTCGACCTGATAATCCTCTCTTGCTTCTCTTGCCTCTGTTGATGTTTTAGAATCCTTGTCTTGATTACGAATAGCTGTGTGACCTACGCGCCTCTGCTCGCTTTTGCAATTATTCACGTAATTCATGATGCTCATATCTTGTAATTTATGCATTTTCTCATGCACATTTGCCTCTAAGGCAAGATTAGAAAGTGCCTTACAAATCCTATCGTCAACCCTTTCTGTTCCGTATAATAGGCGCCATTTCCCAAAAGAAATAACCATCTTTTTTACCCTTTCATCACTTAAATAGGACTGTTTTGTTAAATCAGGGGCCGTTTTAGCAAGTTCTTGGAGCTCAGAAACTGATTTATAATCTTCAAATTTCATTTTAAACCTCTCTCTATACTTTGATATTAGGCATAAATCATGATTTCTCATCAAATGTTTTGAATATAAATCGCAAATTAGATAAGATAATCATCTCATTTTAGTTCGGAGTATGGCGCAGTTTGGCTAGCGCGTCTGGTTTGGGACCAGAAGGCCGGGGGTTCAAATCCCTCTACTCCGAATAAGTTCACTTAAGCTAATTTCATCTGTAAGACCTAAAACTTTCCCGACAGTTACAACCTGACCTGCTGCTGCATTAAACCCTTGAAGCATTCGACGACCCTCATCAGTTAGAAAATTGGAAAAAACCAATATTTGATCAAGATTATGCCAACTATCTATCATAAGCGACTCAGGAAAAATAACATAATCAATATTGTTTTCAACTAGCATATTAATCGTTTTGTCAAAAAGATCGTAAGGAAGCCTTCCTATCTGTGGTATCACAACACCGAGGCTTGGCGATTTTTCATCGATAACAGCCATCGGCTTATGCCCAATATAGCCAAGATTTCCCTGCCCCTCCCATCCGAAACCATTAAAATTAATAGAAGCGCCTTTAATCCCAGGAAAAATATAAGGAAAAAATGTCTTAGACAGAAGCTCAGCTTGGTACGAAGGCCTCATGCTATCAGAAAGATTAAATAAAGCCACAAGCGGTATGTCATCGATCAATGAGGCCGCTAACCTATGAAGGTATTGCATAAAAAGCTCCATTGAAAAAACCCTAAACATTTGATGAGTAGTCTCGCTTGAGCCAAAAAACTCTTCTTTCCATTCAAGAAAATCAGCATATAAAGAGGCGTCTTTGGTTATAGAGTCTTTAAAGTCGCCACTTCCGCGATATAAAATAAGAGTAGCTATTTGATCTTTATAAGGTTTATACACCCTTTCTTCAAAAGCATTAATTGCAATTCCTCTAGAAAAAAAACTAATTGGATCTCTTAAAAGAGCGCGATCTTCCGAGAATCCAAAGTTCAATTCAAAGGAAAGCTTGGCACCGAGCTTTAAAGCAGTCTCTATCTCAGACTCCAGAGACTCCCATACAAGATCTGAAGATGGCCTAGCATCGATATAAATATTTAGGGTATTGAAATGAGGGCCTTTTGCAAATTCGTAGCCGGTTTCTGCAATAATAGGCATCATGGCTCTTCTCCAAGCTCAAACTTCATATAGCGAATTGACTTCCCTAAACTTAACCAAAGGCGATTAAAATAGGAGGATCCGTATTCATCAGAAAGAATACTATCTTCTGAATTCATCCATCTTGGATGTTCCTTAAGCACTTGCATCATTTGCTCTGAATATTTTTTATCATCTGTAACAAGGGTTAATGTTGTGCCCGGCTTGCTTACATTCGTAACCATTTGAATAAAAGGAGATTGAATGATTCTGTTTTTTGCATGACTATTTTTTGGCCACGGATCCGGAAAATTGACGTAAGCCTTTTCAATTCGATTCTGTTTTAAATAATTCAAGCAAAAATCTTCTGCCATTCCACAAACAGGAAGTAGATTTTTAAGACCTAAATTGTGTTTTTTAGACCATATTTGCCTTGCTCTTGTAAACTTTTTTTCAACACCAATCCAATTATATTGTGGATTTAGACTGGCAGCTCTTACTAACCACTCTCCGTTTCCACTACAAAACTCTATACAGATCGGGTTGTCGTTCTCAAAAATTTCACAGAATGGAACATTGAATTTATCATGCTCATCATAGTGTCTTGGCACACAGAGCATTCCCTCATGAAGGAGAGGCTTTCGCTCCTCCCATGTAAACAATATAGATAAATCTGCAGGTCTCATGACTCTAAATAGAAAGTATGCCCAGGAAGGGACTTGAACCCCCATGCCTTGCGGCACCAGATCCTAAGTCTGGCGTGTCTACCATTTCACCACCTGGGCAGGTAATGAAATGAAGATTCTACAGTTTTCTTTAGTTTTTAGTCAAGAAACAAAGCATTTGATACACAAGTCGTGCCGCAGCAAGCTCTGAGGACAGTTCTCCGGCTTGCGGATTAAGGCCGACAAAGTCAAATCCAACTACTTTTTTCTTCCGAATTACTGTTTTCAGAAGTTTTATTACCTTGTTATAAGACAAACCCATTGGTTCGGGACGCTTACTCATCATAACACTTGGATCAAAAACGCTTGCATCAATTGTGATGTAAACAACATTCTCTGATAATTCCTCGATAACATCTTCCATCCAATGGTCATCTATTTCATCGAATATATCACCTGCAAAGAAAATTTTATCGTATTGAAGATCCTTTTTTTCTCGATTCGATGTCGATCTTATCCCTACCTGAACAACATCTTTTGCGTACTCAACCCCTTTCTTCATAGAGCATGCCTGGCTATAAGATGAGCCATCAAAACTTGATCTTAATTGAGTGGAACTACCAAGGTGAAGAATCGAAAAAGAGCCGAATTTCTCTTTTAAACCCCTCATTGCTCCAATAGTAACTGTCTGATCCTCGCCTATAAAAACAGGGAATTTTTCATCTCTCAAAAGTTGAAGCGTTAACTGCTCCACATCTTCAACAAAAACATGAGGGGTTTCAATCGAAACAAGAGGCTTAAAAGTATGTACGCCTATCCGAGATAGCTGCTGATCAGTCTCAAGGTCATAATCTTCCATAAATTTAGAAGCTTTTAAAATAGATAACGGAGCGTAAAACTCTTTAACTTGAACAGGATGTTCATAAAGAACAGGCACAATCACATATTTTGCAGTCTCATATGGCGTATCTTTACCTAAAAACGAAGGGAGCTCTGGATGGCTTTTTGATAAAGGGAGATATTTTTCTGTAAATCCAAGGCCAACAAGTACGCTGCCGTGATCTTCAGTAACTTTTAAACTTTTTAAAACCGGCTTAATATTTTTTAATTCATATTCAGCATTAGAAAATTCATCAAAAACAAACTTAAGCTCTTTTTGAAGAGCAATTTCTAGATCAACTTCAGAGAACCCACCACTTTTTTTACAAACAATCGTCCTCTCTTTTTTACCATTTCGATATAAATCACCTAAAATAATACCCGCTGAAATTACAGAACCCATTAACCCATCAGCGGTTGCTAAAATCACATCTACAACATCACTTGATGGTAAAACTTGACTAGATTCAAGCATTCTCGACTCTTTGGGTAAAAAATGCGTATGAAAAAGCGGACGACACTGTGATAATGAACTTATTTCTAAAGCATTGGTTAGAGCTCCTGTTTGAGAGGTGCTTTGTCCTGAGCCATTAATTAAATAATAATTTTTCATATTTATCTATTATTAAAATTTTTAATTACTAAGTACAATTTATACTATTTCATTTTCTTTGTAAGATAAAAAAAACTCTCGTTAAATATT
>CAMBTZ010000054.1 GCA_945870925.1 Chlamydia trachomatis
ACCATTAGAATCAGGAACAAGAAAACAAGGAATTCCGTTTGGGTCATTTCCATGAGCTACAAAATAAATCAAGCTCGGATTAATTGTAGAACTGTTGACAATCACCACAGGACAATAATTCTGAATCGGAACCGGATCAGAACTAACACTAAAAAGAGAACATAAATAAAGAGAGGAAAAAACGTAAAAACAGACTTCACTTAAAAATCCTCAATAGTAAAGATATCGAATCCTCATAAAAAGAATTTTAAGTGTCAACATAAAAATACTCAGAGCGGGACTTGAACCCGCACGAGGTTGCCCTCACAAGATTTTAAGTCCCTTTATTTCGAATTAATGAGATTAAATCAAATCATGCCAAACCAAACTGGACTAAGCTTCCAACAGATTCGAATCCTACATTTTTAGTCTGGATTAAGACGCTTTCAGTCACTTTCATCCAGTCTAGTGCGTAAAATTTGCGTAATAACTGTCGTACTACTTTCTTATTTATAGAAAGCTCTCGCTTTCTTTCTTGCATCCTTTGATAGCTTATCAAATTCAGGATAATTCTCTTTAAATAATTTATACGTTGAATAATCATCTATCACTCTTTCTATAAGATCATCTTCTTTTTCCTTTTGGCGAGCTGCCCTACCTCTACCAACAGTCCACATAATAACCAATGGCAATCCCATAAGCACTACAACACCAATACCAAGTATCATGAGTCCTTCTCTACTTTGTTCTTCAATACTTTTATTAGTTCTTTCTTCACGAGTAAGCGTCGGAACGTACTCCCCTGTTCGAGTATCCAAAATATGAACAATCGCCCCCATAGATTGATAGGGCACAACAACAGGCATATACCGCCCATTTTCCATATGATCCATGGTTATTTTAAAGAAAGCTACTAAAGCTATTAAGACGCAAATTACTGATGATTTTTTCATTCTATTCCTATAAATTTAACTTTGCTGATTTTTTATTATTAATACTAAGGATTCGATTCTTCTTTTATTGGAACCACTAACCATCCTCCTCTTCCATTTGGAGTGATTGAAATCTTTTTAAAAAAGCAAAGATCACAAATATCCCCTTCTTCTTTAGATGATATGATCCATCCCTTTCCTTGAGCTGGCTGCACATTGATTACAGGAAAGTTTTGCACATAGTCAGTTTTATCGCGAAAAAAATGCCTCTCAATCATATCCATCACATCAAACATCCCAAATATTGTTACCCCAATCACGGCGGCCTTAAAAGTAGTATTTACTATCGTTCTTAAGAATTTTTTCATTAGAGTTGTCCCTTATCTTTTAATTTTCTAGCTCTTAAAAGAAAAGTTGCTATTACTGCTCTTAATAGACATGCACCAATCACTAAAGCCACAATCACGCTGGTTCCGGATAAGTTATTAGACCCCATTGATAAAAGTTTAGAAAAAGCTGTCATTTTTCCAACAATCCATAAAACTGAAAGTAGCACAGCACAAGTACAACTCTTTCTGTAATACATGCCTGCTATCAAAACAAGAGCTATAACAACTTCTATCAAATCATACGAATTGACCAAAGACCAACCTAAGATTATCCCTAAGATAGTAAGAAATGAAGATCCTACCATGACTATAGAAGCCATCTTTATTGACTCAACTGGTGAAGTTTTTTTAAAAATATCTTCTAGCATAAACTCCTTAAAACAATAATTATGTAAATAATAAAGTTAATTATGCTTTAGCACCAACATATTACGCTAGATATAATCATCATTTTAATGGCGTTATACAGGAAAATGCTATGTATACTCTGTAGAGTTATCCTCTGCATCTTTCTATGCTTAACTTATGAGCAAAGAAAGAATTTTAAACCCTTCTGAACGTGCTGCCTTAAAAAAGGCTCTTGGCGAAATTGTTAGAAACAGGCGACTTGAAGCAGGCCTATCTCAAGAAAATCTTGGCTTTGAAAGCGGCTTGCATCGAACTTACATTGGCTCGATCGAAAGGGGGGAGACAAATCTTTCTTTGGAAAATATGGCGGTTCTTGCTATTGCTCTTCGCTGTGAAATTACTGATCTTATCCCAAACCTAAAGTCAGTCCGAAAGAATCAAAAAGCTCGATATTCTTCATAACTCCCTATTATTTTTAATCTTGATTCTTACGTGACAACAGTGACAATTGTGACGTCCAATATTAACAGCCTTATTCATGTCACATTTACTAAACTTCAATTTGTGACAAAATCAATTTTGCTATCAAATCTTTTCTAAAATGCGCATCTACTGCGTAATTCAAATACATAAAAACACATTATTCACTTACAACCAGTTGCATATAAACATGAAAGCAAAGGATTACATGTCCTTTGTTGTAGTTTATTCCCCCCTTTGCTAATCTCGTCCACTTTATCAAAATAAGGTTATATTCCATGGGATCCATAAGAGAAGTGAGAAAGAAAGACGGCACGGTGTCCTTTCATGCAGAGGTAAGATTACGTGGTCATGAACACCAAAGAGGATCATTTCGAACAAGAACGCTCGCAAAGAAGTGGATACAAGACACCGAATCGGGCATTCGCGATGGGAGGCACTTTAAAACTGCTGAGGCGAAGAAACACACCGTGGGAGATCTAATAGATCGCTTTATTGAACAATGGCTTCCAAGAAACCGTAATGGCCTTGTTCAAAAAATTGCACATGCATCTTGGTGGAAAGGAAGGTTAGGGCACCTTCTCCTATCAGATTTGTCCCCAGCATTAATCGCGGAAGCACGTGATTCCCTTCATGGTCAGCTTACACCTCAAGGCAAGCCCCGCACTGGAAGCACTGTGAATCGATATCTAGCTGCCTTTGGCAAAGCCCTCACCATAGCAGTAAAAGAATGGGGCTGGCTTGAAGACTCCCCCATGCGCAAAGTAACTAAATTGCAAGAAGGCAAAGCTCGCGATCGCCTCTTAACCCTTGAAGAAAAAGATAGATTACTAGTTGCATGCAGAGCTTCCTCAAATCCCTATCTCTATCCAATGGTCATCATATCACTGCTTACAGGAATGCGTTACGGAGAAATTGCTGGCCTCGCCTATGAGGACATCGACTTTATTAACAAACACATCTCTCTCTATGAAACCAAAAATGGTGATAGAAGAGTTCTCCCCCTAACAGATCCCGTAGAAAAAATATTGGCTAATTTTAGCAACACGCGCCAAAACAAAACCGGTAGAATCTTCACCCCTAGAAAGTTAACGAGAAAAACTGAGGAGGTAAGCATCCGAACTGCATTTGCAAAAGCTCTAGATCATGCATCCATCAAAGGCTTTACATTTCACATGCTCCGCCATGCAGCTGCCTCCTACCTCGCAATGTCTGGTGCAACACAGGGTGAGCTCATGACCATTCTCGGTCACAAAACTCCTGCAATGACAAAGAGATACGCGCACTTTTCCCAAAAACATGTCTCTGATGTTATGGGACGCATGCATGCAAATTTAATGAAAGAGAGTGAACATGTTTAAAGAATCATCCCTTAACCTACCCAGAGCACTTCTTCTTGTAACAGAGCAAGTATTTGACTGCATCACCAACAGAGGGTTCAATAAAAGCGTTGCGGAGTGCTTTATGCAAACATTACGAAAGGACCTCCTCACTCAAAGTTTAATAACTAAATGGGAATCAGAGATTCAAGATATAGAAAATTTAATTCCAAAGACCTATTCAGAGCTTGCTTTTGCTCTTAGCGAAATTAAAATAGTTTTTGATGCTCTCGAAAAACACGGAGTAGTGATTGACACAACCCTGCACTTCCCCACCCTACCTTCCCTCTACGACAAGTTACAAAGAGAGTTTAACAAAGAGTACAATCCATCTGCCTACAAAAGGCTGGTCAATGAAATTTGCTCAGATGGAAGCCTAAACACGTGCATACAGCCACCTTATTCAAGAATGTACGACAAACTAGAGCACCTTCACTACATGTATGTAACCAAGCCCTTGCTTGAAAGACCAACGGATAAATCATCTTTCACAGAATTCGCCCCCACTGCTCTTGCTCTAATTGAGCATGACAACAGAATGAACTTGCTAGCAAAAGCTGATGCAGACCCAAAATATCTTTGGTTTCAACTAATGATGCTCGAGCGATCATGGAAGATTGCTAGCAAAGAGATCTCTATCTCTTGGCTAAGAATCCTTCCGAATGAAGAAACTATGTGGATCGATGCCGACAAGGCTTTTAGATTAGCATTCCGCAATTGGCTTGGAATAGAATTATATTCATCTGATTACAAAGACGTTTCATCTAGTATGTTTAAAAGAAGCGAGATTGAACACATTATCAAACGCCTACTAAGAGAAATAGAATTAAAGACAATGCATCTTAATCCAGACTCCTCCCAAAGCAAAAAAAACCCAAGAACAATAGCTCTTGAAGAAGATAAACAGGCACTGACTCCTCATATCAAAAAAACCTGGAAGCAACAAATCTTAAGCGGTATTGATCCAGAAAAACTTAGTCAAGAAAAAATTGCCGAACATGCCCTTGCAAACCTACCCAAAAACATCTCTTTGCATGAAAAAAAGAACCCTCTTCCTCGAGCAATACAAGTAGCTCAGGACACCGATCCTCGAGACTATCCATCTAAAGGTGGTAAATATTTGGGACTAAAACCTCACTGGGACAAAGATAAATAGAACTCTACTCCAGAATTACCTCATACCCTTTACAGCTATTCTTCCTCTGCGTACAAAGATACTTAATTTGGAAGGTTTTTTAATACGGATTTCTACCTGACATCCTAAAATAGACAAATATTGTAAAAGTGTATCGGTACTAAAAGCAGATAACCGTCCGGATATCAACATCGAAACCTTTGGTTGAGTTATACCGAGTTTGACAGCAACTTCATTTTGAGGTAAATCACTAACTTTGATAAGCCCACTTACCTTATCTAAAAGCTTAGCTCTTGTTAATAATTCTTGCGGTTCTTTGCAACGAAGCTCTTTAAAAAGATTATCATCAGCAACTTCATATTGCATTCTCTTTTTACTCATTTTTTTTACCCTCATTAAGCTTCCAATCTTTATAAACCTCTTCAGCCATCTTAAGACGAGAATGAATTAGATTTATTTCTTGCTTTGGAGTTGCTATCCCCTTATTGCTCTTCTTCTGAAACACATGAAGAACAATTATTACTTCCTCATGCCTAACTGTATAAACAGCTCTATAAGTGCCGGCTTTATCTCGCTGAATAAGCTCAATAACCTCACCGCCTCCAAAGCCTTTAAGAGTCTTTGCAGTGTCAGGATATTTTCCTGATTGAGCTTGAAATAACCCATAACCGATATCTTGTCTAACATCTTCTGAGAGAGCTAACAAATCTTTTCTAGCTGATCCAATAAAAAGAACCTGTTTAATAGGATTACCTCAATCCTTAAATGATAGAAATATATCACTATTGATATATTTCTCCATCAAAATCTATTAAAATAATTATTTGTTTCTGGAAAATCACCCCCTAACCAAAGCTTACCTCCCCCCTACTCAAAAATAATTTCTCCATTGCCTGCCCCTGAATAAGCGCGACGCCCCCCCCCATTCAAAATCCAATTTTTCGATAACAGCTTATCTCCCAATTTTAAAGGAATTAATATTGCACTAATTCAAATAAAAATATGGAGAATCGCATGGATCTAAGTTTTACAAATACACAAGAAAAAATCATTTCGGCATCTAAGCTAGTGTTTACAGTTAAAAAGCTGGCAATTAGAAATCGAGAACATGGAGCTTGGCCTGACTCCGAACATGCAATCTGGGCTCTTCGCGCTGGCGCACCCGCAAATGGCTTTGGCAAAGCCTTCATTACAGTTGGACGCCGAGTGCTCATAGATTTTGACCGTTTCTGGGAAGCACTACAAGAAACTCGCGAGGCTAAATAAAATGTCTCAAGATAATTGGTGGGCCTTACAGTTTACAGAAAGAGTGAAAGAAATGGCCCACGCATATGACAAATTTTACACTGAGCGTGATGTAATAAATCTCGATTATGCAGAAAAGCTCTTTGAAGAACTAAACGACACTTACGAAATGGATTTAGACTTTGAATTTTATGTTGAACTTGGGAGAGCCTTGCTTAGAAACTCTCCCCAAAAATAGGACTGATTTATGAATAATAATTTACCTGAAGATCCTCTTGAAAATCAAGAGGAAGAAATAGTTTTAAATACATTAAAACGAGCTGAAGAAATTGAAGCCACAATTGAAAAAGATCTTCTGCCAGAGGGATTTGAACTAGATGCAGAAGGTCTTTGGTTCTTAGAAAAACGCGCCAAGGAAGATCCCTATCGTGTTTGGCTATCTTCTCCTCTTCGAATTACGGCATATACCCGTGATTTTAAAAATCAGAATCATGGCCGTATTCTTGAGTTTTCAGATATTGACAATTACAAACATCTCTGGACCATGGGGATGGAACTGCTTGCGGGAGATGCTGCAAGAATTTTAGGAGCTCTATTAAATATGGGACTCCTAATTTCTTCTGGTAAAAAATCAAAAGATCGAATCATTGACTATATTACCCTTTGCAAACCTCTTAAAAAAGCTCGATGCGTATCTCAAACGGGATGGGCGAATGGCGCTTTTATTCTCCCAACTGAGACGATTGGCTCTAAGGCAAGTGAAGTAATAATTTATCAAAATCCCACTGCATTCGAATCAACAAAAATTGCGTCCGGAATATTAGAAGAATGGCAGGAAAAAATATCTAAAAAAGCACAAGGCAATAGTCGATTAACACTAACATTATCTGCAAGTTTTACTGGACCTGTGCTCGATCTCATGCATCATGAGAATATTGGCATCCACCTTAGAGGAAGCAGTTCTTTAGGAAAATCCACAGCCGGTTTTGTTGCAAATTCTGTATGGGATTGTGAAAAAAATGTCCATCCAATGAGGTCAACGAGCAATGGGCTTGAAGGACTAGCTTTTCATTATAATGACAGGCTCTTTTGCTTAGATGAACTCGGCCAAGCATCACCGCATGATATAGGCCATACAATTTATATGCTCGGCAATGGCACAGGCAAGAACAGAGCTACAAACCAAGGTTCTGCAAGAAATCAAAACCGCTGGAGATTAGTCTTTCTTTCTAATGGTGAGCTCAGCCTTGAACAACTTCTCAATGAGGTCGGCAAAAAAACAAAAGCAGGTCAAGAAGTCCGACTGATAGACCTCCCGGCAAATACCGGAAAATTTGGATTATTTGAAAATCTACATGAATTTGAAAATGGCTCTGATTTTTCTAAGTACTTAAAAAACGCCTGTAAAGAATTTTATGGCACCGCTGGAAAAGCTTTTTTGCTTGAGCTTGTAAAAGATCCCGAAGGAGCTGTTAATTATGTTAAAGCCGTCATAAACGGCCTAGAACAAAGATTCTTACCAAAAGATGCATGCGGTCAGGTGATTAGAGTATTCAACAACTTTGCTCTTATTGCTGCAACAGGTGAGCTCGCCACAAAATATAAAATAACAGCATGGAAAGTCGAAGAAGCGGTCGAAGGTGTAATGAAATGCTTTCAAGATTGGCTAAATACGCGCGGCAACCTTGGAATGCACGAAGAAGAAGAGGCCATAGCTCAAATAAAAAGTTTTTTTGAACAACATGCAGAAAGCAGATTTAGCTCCTGGAAAAATGATCCAATTGAGGATGGACGGACTTCCAATCGAGTTGGCTTTAAAAAAGAGGAACTTGATAAAGATGGAGTTGAAACTGGGGGTATGGAATTTTATGTTTTTTCACAATCCTTTCGAAAAGAACTTTGTAAAGGTTTAGATCACAAAACTGTAGAGGCGGTATGCATCAAAAACAACCTGCTACAACCAGGAACTAATAACTCCCCAACACGTCCCGAAAGGTTACCCGGAAGCAATGGAACAACCCGCTGTTATCGATTCACTTCAAAGGTGTTAATTGAATAAAAATAAATTGTTTATAAATTATAAGTTTATGGTGTTGTCACATTGTCACAATCAATGCATTTTAATCCGTGACCTGCAAAGCACCATATCCATTAATGTCACTACAGTCACACTTGTCACGGGAAATATATGAATATACTTGATCTTGCAGAAGAATTAAATTTACAGCCTCGAAAAGCAGCCTCTACAAAGGGGGGCGAATATAAGGGAAAATGCCCTAGCTGCGAAATCGGTAAAGATCGCTTTTGTATTTGGCCATACCTGGGTGAATCAGGAGGATATTGGTGCAGAGTTTGTAATTGTAAAGGAGACGGCATTCAATTTTGCAGGGATTTTCTAGGAATGACCTTTACCGAAGCCTGCAAAAAGCTACATATCCAAAATAATTATATTGGAAAGTCTTCAATCCTCAAGATACCAAAAAAACCTATCTTTATTCCGCAAATTTCTGAACCCGTAAATCTTGTATGGCAAAAAAGAGCAGAAGAATTCATCTCATGCTCTCATATCAATCTAATGGCAACCCCTTGCGCTATATCACTTCTAATTCAAAGAGGAATATCACTACAATCAATACAACAACATTCCCTTGGGTGGAATTCAAAAGACCTCTTTGAAGAAAAAGAAAAATGGGGTCTCAGCTCCACCATAAAGGAAAATGGGCAGATTAACCGGCAGTGGCTTCCTAAAGGCGTCGTAATCCCCTCATATTTAAACAACTCTGCAGTCAAAATAAAAATTCGAAGAAGTAACTGGACAATAGATGATTTTCTTCCTAAATATGCAGAGTTATCAGGCAGCAACAAAGCCCCCTCTTT
>CAMBTZ010000055.1 GCA_945870925.1 Chlamydia trachomatis
GTTTAGAGGCAATAAGAGCAATTTCTACTTCAAGAGGGCCTAAATTTCCAATTTTTATAGCTCGTAATTGATCTCCTACTTTTATAGCGCTCACGCTGCCAAAGTTACCGCTTCCAAGTTTAGTGTTTTCTGTAATAGGGGGTCTTTCCGGTATATGGTCCAATTATAATCTCCATTATCTTTGATAATAGAGTCATAACTAATAAATATTTATTATGCAATTATTTTAGATCTGTGTTTGTGTCTTCTTAGATATGAATTACTTATGTTTTTTTTGTCAGATTTTCAGGATATTTGATTCGGAGGTGGTGAGTCGCCTTAATGATTTCAACGAATTTGGTTTTGATTAAAGAGAGTTCATGAAAGGTGAGGGGGCATTCGTCAAATTGATTGTCAGAGATTTTATCAGTTGCTATGCGGTTCACCATTGCTCGAATAGTCTCTTCTGAGTTGTCGTCTAAAGATCTGGAAGCAGCTTCAAGGGAGTCAGCAAGCATAATAATTGCTGTCTCTTTACTTTGGGGTTTTGGTCCTGGATAGCGGAAGGCGTTTTCGTCGACATCGGAGGTATTTCCACCCATTTCAGAGACCTGCTTTGAATAAAAAAACTTAATGAGCGTTGTTCCGTGATGTTGGAGAATTACATCTATAAAAGATTGCGGTAGATTATGTTGGTGTGCTAGCGTTACCCCGCCTTGAACGTGGGCTTTGATAATATATGCAGATTCGATAGGGGTTAAGAGTTGATGTATATCAAATTGATTGCCGCCCATAAGCATTTGGTTTTCTGTGTAGTAGTGAGGTGTGTCGAGTTTTCCAATATCGTGGTAAAGTGATGTGACTCTACAAAAAAGGCCATTTGCGCCTATCGCATTTGCAACATGCTCTGCAATAAAACCAAGAGATAGGCTATGTTGATAAGTTCCTGGAGCTTCGATGCTTAGTCTTTTTAATAGTGCGTTTGTTGGGTCCATAAATTCCATAAGTGTCATGTCCGTCATAATATTAAAGAATGACTCAAATATGGGGGTAAGGGAGGCTAGTAAAAGGGCTATAAGGAATAGGTTAATTGCGGTGGTTGCAAAGTCTACAAGAATTGCCTGACTAAAGACAGTTTTGTGAAAAAGATTAAAGGCTAATATCAAAAATGCGGATGCAATCCACATTTTTACGCAAACCATGAAGACTTCTTTCCGTTTTTTTAAATGGGTTGAACAGATTGCTCCAATTGTCCCTGTGAGTAAATTAATAAGGAGAAATGAGGAGTGGTCAACTGCTAAGGCTATTCCCATTACAACACTTAAATAGGCAGTAGTAAAAAGAGCTATTTCTTCATTGATTAAAACGGATAAAAGAATCGAGACAAGAGGGACAAAGATTGGGTATCTTACATATTCAATCCATTGAGTGCTTGAATTTAGCAAAACCCATTCACCACTTTTGCCAATAATTAGACCAAAGACGACAATCGTAATATAGACAGCAAGTTGCCTGACTGATTCAAATAGAGTTTTGTGCCGTGATTGGAGGTAGAGTCCGGCGCAAATTGTGATAATCAATGAAAAAATTAATGAGCCTAAAATAGTTTGTACAGTCCAAAGGTTTCTGGATCTACTAATTTCTGCTTTCATCGCTTTTAGCATAGCGATGTGTTTTGGGGAGACCTTTTCTCCTTGATCAAGAATTCGAGACCCTGCTTTGATAGGTGTATATCGTTGAGGAATTGTCTCTTCAATTAATTCATTAAAATTTTTTTGAGAATCAATATCGCTTGCTAGGGTCCATTTTTGCTTTTCGAAATGCTCTAATATAAAAGCAAGAGAGGCTTGAGAAACATCAGGATATCTATTTTGTACCGAATTTTTTACTTGGTCCCAAAAATTAAGTGGTAGTTCATTTCCGGGATTTGCGCTAAGATAAAAGTTTTCTCCAGGAAGGGTTAATTCTTTCTGTTTTTTTAACGTTCGTGCATCCGTAATCCGTGCATTCATAAGGATATCAGTTGTAGCGTCAAGAGCCTTATACATTTCATTAAATGTAGAATTTGATTCTTTGCGCCAATAAGGATGTCCGAGAAGTTCAGATTCCATTTGATATCGTGCCTGATTAATTTCATTTTCAGGAATTCGATAGATTTTTCCAACGTCACGTATTGCTTCTTGTCTCATGATCATAGTTGCGTCAGGATCGGGAAATTCAAAATCAATTTGTGCTACAACATAACTGGGGGCTTGAGAATTGACCTCAAGCATTTCAACCAAAACTTCTCTAAAATGGAGGAAAGTTGCAAAAGCGAGGACAAAAATAAATCCAAGGGAGAGGCGAAGGGTGAATTTACTCTCATAAGAGAGCTCTTTCAAGCGTTTTGTGAATTTCCTAGTCATTCTCTCTTGATACTCGATTGCTCTTTATTGTAGAATACCGAAATATGGATTACAAGGCAATTGCTAGGAGATTTCGTCCTAAGACCTTTTCAGAGGTGACCGGACAGGAATCTATTGTTACAACACTAAGAAATGCAGCTTTACAAAAAAAAGCTTCGCATGCCTATCTTTTTACCGGAATTCGAGGTACAGGCAAGACAACTTTGGCAAGAATTTTTGCAAAAGCTCTAAACTGTGAGGCTCTTACAATTGAAGGGGAGCCATGTAATAAGTGTCCTTCTTGCATAGAAATTATGGAAGGAAAGTCGCTTGATTTTATAGAAATCGATGGTGCTTCGAATCGCGGAATTGATGATATTCGAAATTTAAATGAGACATTAGGTTATAGAGCAATTAAAGGTCGTTATAAAATTTATCTGATTGATGAAGTGCATATGCTTACAAAAGAAGCTTTTAACGCGCTTTTGAAATCTCTTGAAGAGCCACCAGCAAATGTAAAATTCTTTTTTGCAACAACCGAGCCCAATAAGGTTTTGCCGACGATTGTATCTAGATGTCAGAGATTTGACCTAACTCGAATTTCTAATTTATCAATTATCAATAAATTGAGATCGATTGCTAAGGAGCTTGAAATTTCTGTTGAAGATGAAGCACTTGCAACAATCGCTAGACTGAGTGAAGGCTCGTTAAGAGATGCAGAATCACTATTTGATCAGTTGAGTTGTCTTGGTAAAGCGCCAATTACTGCAAATTTAATTTTAGAGACCTTAGGGTTTGTAAGTAGAAACGATTTTTTTGCTTTAGATGAAGCATTCAGGGATGAAGATTTAACCTTTGCATTTACTTTTGCAGGCAAGCTTTTTTCCTCTGGAAAAGATATAACATATTTTTTAGAAAATCTGATCGAACACTATCGTAATTTGATGCTTATACAGTTAAACCATCTTAAAATTGAAGATGCAGCCTTAAGTGAAGAGGAGAAACTAGGATATCAAAATAGCCTAACTATTTATGGGAAGGGGCATCTCCTTCATATTCTTGATTATCTATCCGATCTCATTCATCAATCGACTAGGCCAACATATAAGCGAGTTCATCTAGAAATGATACTATTGCATATATTGCAAACAAGAAAAAGAATTTCTTTAGAATCACTTATTCAAAAAATCACTACACTTGAGCAAAAAGAGCCTGTTATTTCTGCTATCCAGCCTGCACTGGTTAAATCAGATGCGGTTAAACCTGCTGCACTTGATCCGGTTGTCCGTGATTCGGTTGTACAGGATTCGGTTGTGCAGGATTCAGTTATCAAGGCGCCTCTAACAGAGCCTGTTATATTAGCTGCGGTCGAAGCTGTTATAGAAAAAAGAGTGCCTCCATCTGTAAGGCATGATACAATATTACGATTCGCCCAGGTTGAATTTGGCGGAACAATTAAAAAAAATTAATAGATAAGGTGATATATGGGTAGCGGTTTTTCAAAAATGAAGAAGCAAAGAAGGCAACTTGAAGACCAATTTGCTAAAATGCAAGAAGAGATGCAAAATTCTGAGTATAAAGGATCTGCAGGAAATGGCTTAGTCGAAGTTATCCTAGGTGGAGATAAAAACCTCAAATCAATCACTATTAAGCCTGAATGCGTCGATCCAAAAGATGTAGAAGGCCTTCAAGATCTAATATTTGCCGCATTTAAAGAGGCTGAAAAAATTCTCGATGAACAATCTCCAATTAGCGGAATAAATCCGATGGACCTTCTATAATCTGTTGTTAAGCAATCGAGTACATTTACTGCTCGCTCATATATTACTCTTTGTGGTAACATTGTAGATACAAGGATGTGGAGGAATATTAGTGTTAAAACGATTAATTAAGCACGGTAATAGCAGAGCTATTGTGGTAGATAAAGCTATTTTAGAAGCAGCCGGAATATTAGAAGATGCTCTTTTTCAGATTTCTGTGAGTCCAAGCGGTGGTTTAGTAATTCAGTCTGTTGAAGATACAAAAGAAGATCTGTTCCATGAAAAATTTAAAGAGCTTAATAAAAAGCATAAGAAACTGATGCAAAATTTGGCTGATCTGTGATTTCCTACATTAGATTTCAATATGTTTTAGAGATTCATGATGAATTAATTAAAGAATATGGCGGGCGAAAAGGAATTCTTAATGAAGGGTTATTAAGATCTGCTTTGGAAATGCCGAAATCCCGTTTTGATGGACGAGATTTACATCGAACAATTTTTGATAAAACAGCAGCCTATCTTTTTCATCTTATTCAAAACCACCCATTTGTCGATGGAAATAAACGTACAGCATCGATGATTACTATGATCTTTTTTGCATCGAACTTTAAAAAAAGGTTCACTATTTTTGATGATGAATATCAAGAATTGATTTTAGGAGTTGCTAAGGGGGTTGTTATGAAAAAAGAGATAGCAGCATTTTTTCGGAAGTCACAGAATATAAAGAATTAAAAATTGGGAAAAAGTTCTTCTTGGATTTGAGCGAGGCGGATCTTGATTTTCTTATCGAGTGTCGTAACACCGACTTCGATTGAGGGAAATAATGAGCTTTTTGAAAAGATGTGACCGTAGATTTTGAGCTTAGGTTCTGTCCCTGAGGGTCTAAGAATGTATTTACTTCCGTCCTGCAAAAAGAAAGCTAGCGCGTCTGATTTAGGGAGTCCGGTTTTTTGAGAGTCTAGGTAATCTTCAATTTTAAGAATAGGGTTTCCGGCTAAAGACTTTGGAGGGGATTTTCTGATTGAATCAAGTGTTTTTACGAGGAATTCAAGCCCTTTTTCAGATGAGAGGACTCGCTGACCTTCTCGAAAAATACCAAATTCAGCATAAATTTCATATAAGGCATCAATTAGATTTTTTCCGGTCTGCTTTAATGACAGTGTAATTTCTGCTGCCAGGCATGCAGCAATTGTTGCGTCTTTATCACGAGCATGCGTTCCATAAAGAAATCCAAGCGATTCTTCCATACCAAAGAGGAAGTTGTAAGTGTTTGTATCTTCCCATTGATGGATTTTTTCCCCGATATATTTAAAGCCTGTGAGCACTTCAAAACAGGTACCACCCGCTTTTTCGGTCATAGTTCTAATAAGAGGGGTTGAGACGATAGTTGTTACAGTTGCCCACTTATTTTTTAGCTTGGTGTTGGTTATTAAGTAATTAAGTATGATCGATCCTAGTTCATTTCCTGAAAGACGTCTTGGAGTGCCATTACGAATTATTGAAGCAGAGAGTCTGTCTGAATCCGGGTCAGAGACAAGAAGAACATCACCATTTTTTTCCTTTAAATCGCGTATGCCTAAGGCTAATGCGGCATCAGTTTCAGGATTTGGATAGGGGGTTGTTGGAAAAGTTCCATCAGGATTTTTTTGTTCATCTACGACATGAAGATTTGTGAATCCCCACATTTCTAAAGCTTTAGGGATCATTGTGATTCCGGCGCCATTTAAAGGGGAGTAGATGATTGATAAATTTAAACCGAAGGTTGTGTCAAGTTTTCTATTAATTCTAAGCTTTAAAATTGCATCTAAGTAGGCTTCTTCGCACTCTTCACTTATAGTTTGAATCAGTGGGGAGTCAAGGAGAGTTGTTTTGATTTTAGTTGTTGCCATTACCTCTTTAATAATATTATCATCATGAGGATAAACAATTTGAGCGCCATCCGACCAGTAAACTTTATATCCGTTATACTCTTTTGGATTGTGTGAGGCGGTAATGTTTATTCCGGCGATGCATTTATAGTATCTAATTGCAAATGAAGCAAATGGAGTAGGTCTTAAATTTTTAGTTAAGTGAGCGATTATTCCATTGCCTGCTAACACTTTTGCTGTTTCTTCAGCAAATAGACGTGAATTAATCCTAGAGTCGTGACAGACAACAACGCCACAAGCTCTCTTGTTTTCAGGAAACTTCATAATATAATTTGCAAGAGCTTGAGTGACAACTTGAATTGTCTCGATATTCATTTGGCCGGGAAGCGGTCCCATCACTTCTCGAAGCCCTGCAGTTCCAAATTTAATCGTACTTCTGTCCATGAACTAAACAATAACTATTTAAAAGGGATTGTGCAAGAAAAAGATGTTTTTAAGAGAATTGGCTATAGCTCTAGTTTAAAATTATTATTTACATTTAATTATGATTTGTGTATAATTATCTCTTAATCATATTAATAGGGAGGTGGTTATGACCAATCCGGTTGATTCAGTCTTAGGCGGTATAATAAATTTAGGTAGAGACTATACAACTGATGGTGGAACAGGCTCATCTTCAGAAGGGATGATGTTAATTAATATGATTGCTAAAAGAGTAGAGATTCAAATATCAGAAACACCTGATGATCAACTAGATATACTGGTATCCCGAGTTGTTTTACAGGATGGGGGTGTTTTTGGAGCTGCTCGCATTGAAATAGAAGGTAGGAATTATCATCTAATATCAGAAGATGTTGCGGTGGCAGAGAAATTAGGGATAGTTCCAAGGGCTGTAGCTAAAGTTACTCATATCGTTTACTACGGATTAAATGAAGAATTAGAAGAAGATTTTCTTATAAACTTTAAAGAAACACTAAAAGTATTTAAAGTAGGTGAACCAGTAATGCCCGATTTAATTATTAAATCAACAGTTGAATATCTGGTAACTGCTTTTAAAAGAGTGGCTTAAGATTCTTGCCAATCTTGAATTTCTTTAAGGGATAGAAGAGGGGCATCCTTGTGATTAATTCCTTCGCAGGTAAGTGCTGCCTCATCCCATGCTTCAGGGGAGGAAATATTGCTTTTCCAGAAAGGAAATTGCCTGCATTGTTTAGGTCTTGCTTGGTAGATAGAGCATCTGTTCTCTTTTAAAAAAATGCAGTCATAGTTTGGGTGTTCGATCAAGCTGTAGCGGCCATTTACATTTCGTGCATATTTGTTTAAAAATTCTAAACGGGAAAGCTTTAAATGGTTAGCTGAGATTTCAATATCTTTTTCTGTAAGCCAAACATAGCCAGGTTCCTTACTGCAACATCCGCCGCAACCTGTGCATTTGAATGAGAGGCCTTTCTCATACCAAAGGGGTAATTGTTTTTCTGACATCGGTAGGACTCCATGAATTATTATTATATTTGTAATGAGATACTTCACATTCATTATTAGAAAAAGTTAGAAGGTTGAAGGAACTTGCTTTTTTTAATGAGATAGAACCGCTATCTGCAACAGTTATAGGACCTATTTGTTCAATACGATGAGAGTGTCTATGACCGTGAAGGTAGAGTCTGATTCTCTTGTCATTCATTATGATTGATTCTAGGCGGGCCCCCTCTTCTAAGTGAGCTCTTGGGAATTTAAAAAGTTCAAACGGATAGTGGCATGCCAGAGTGATTTCAGCTTCCTCAGGAAGGGATTTTAATACTGATAGAAGAGATTTTTCAACATCTTTAGAGAAGACACCAATAGATTTATGCCATGGAGTCGAGCAGCTACAGTTGAGTAAAACAAGCCACCAAGGATTTTTAAGTTTATAAGCAGCTACATGGTCATTGATTAAGTTGTGTTTTGTATCGCCTGTGAAATTTACAAGGCCGTCAAGATAAGAAAAAAACAGTTGATTTCGGTGTGCTTTATTTGTGTAAGCATCGTGATTGCCTGGTAAAGTAAATAGTTCAAACCCTTCATTTTTAATTGTTTTTACATATCTATTCATCATTTCAAATTCTTGATTGGAAGAAGAAGAGGTGTAGTCGCCACTGATAATTAAATGAGTTACTCCGAGTTTTTTTAAAAAGGGAAGGACTTCATAGGCTAAATTTGAATTAAAATTTATTCGTCTTGTGAAAAGAGCGTTAAAATTCGCCAAAAATCGTTTAGAAAAAAACTGTAAAGGGTTCTTATTCAAGTGAAAGAAGTGAATATCTGATAGATGAGCAACTCTTAACGCCATGGGGTATAATAATACCCCGTGTAAGAATTATTAGGCAGCTTTTTTATAGCTTTGATTGCTTTGCTTAAGCATCTTTCTTGCAATACGCTTGCTCCTTTCTATATCAGACGATTGCCAGTGACTGGTAATTTTATTTGGATTTTTCTCATGAATATTAAGGGGGCGATTACCGGTTTCTTCTGGTTTCTTCCATCTAGCTCCATGATGAATTCTAAAAAATCCAATTTTTTCTAAATGTTTTTTATATAAATTCAAAATATCCATA
>CAMBTZ010000056.1 GCA_945870925.1 Chlamydia trachomatis
GAGCTTTCGGAAGTTATTTCTGAGAAATTTTTAGAGACAAAGCAATTCTATCTAACCAAAGACTTTTCTGTTTTAGGAAAGCATTTGACAGATCTATCTGAAATCAATCCTCTCTTAGAAGATATCCGATGGCTTTATGAAAATGCTTCAACGTCAGAATTTATTGTTTTTATAGAACTTGTCGAACACAATCTCATTCCAAAGCAGTCAAGAATACCGCCCCAATCCTACTCTCTTGATATGGCTTTTAGAATTCATGTAATTGATATTAGAGGACCTGAACCAAAAGTAATCTTACAAGAGCTAATGCAGGAATCATTTAATATTTCTATTAAAATTGACTATAGCATTGATACTATTGGCAAAACTGCATTTTTTCTATCCCCAATTGGTATGGCGCATACGCATATGGTTAAAAAAATTAGCAAACAAATTCAAGAGTATATCTTGCTGGCTAAAATATAATGAGAACTATTTCTACTGTTATGTCAGATAATTTAGCAGGGATGGCACTTTTTTTAGCGCTAGCCTTTATTTTTACATGGGTCGCATTTGCAAAAGGGTACTACACCCTCCCTTATAAGGATCATAAGGGGCCTCAAATCAGTCTTCAAGATGTCCTTTGCTGTTTTTTCATCTTCATAGCTGTCTATTTCCTTGTACTTCCACTTGTACAGACAATGATTTTAGCTCACATTTTAACTTTTCTTTTAACTCTTTGTCTATTTATTCTATATGGCTACTTAAGCGATCGAAAAACCATGCTTAACGTATGGAAGGATCGAAGTTTTCCGGGAACCCTCTCTTTTATGGGCGATGGAGAAACAGGACTTATCACCTGGGTGATTGCAATGCCTGTAGTTGGCTCAATCACATACCTTGCAGAAATTTTAACCTCGCTATTTTTTACTCCTACTGACAAAGAGCAGGTAGCTGTAAGATTTTTAAAACAATCCTTAAGCGACCCAGCAACTTCAGTTGTTGCCCTTTTTTCCATTTTAATTGTAGCTCCATTTTTTGAAGAATTTTTATTTCGCGGGCTCTTATTTTCTTATATACGAACTAAATTAGGTCCAATCATTGCAATTTTTTTAAGCTCACTTATCTTCTCTCTTTTTCATTTTTCCCCCAGTCAGTCAATAGAAAATATAGCACTCCTCTTAACACTCTTTGGCTTTGGGAGCTATCTTGGTTTTGTTTATGAAAAAACAAGATCTCTATTTGCACCGATTCTTTTACACGTGACTTTCAATTCTATAAGTGTTATTAGAATTATTTTTACACATGTATAAAAATTATTTGGGAAACTATTTTGAGCAGTCATTTTAACATCGAAAGTTTTGGAAAATCAGATATTGGTCTGATTCGAAATAATAATGAAGATGTATTTCGCGAACTTCCAAAAGAGAAGTTTTTTGTCCTTGCCGATGGAATGGGCGGACATAATGCTGGTGAAGTCGCAGCCTCTAGAGCCGTTGAGTATATGTGCTCCGGAATTCAAAATTTGTTTTTAAACCCTGAAAACTCCCACGAATTAGATGATATCCAAACTCATGTTGAATCGGTTATTGAAAACACAAATCTCTGGGTTCATCACCTAGGAACTTCTTCACCTTCACTTGCAGGAATGGGGACTACTCTCTGTAGCATCCTCTTTTTTAAAGAATTTATTATATATTCTCATGTAGGTGACAGCAGAATTTATAGATTCAGAGATAAAACTTTAAAACCCCTAACAAGCGATCATACAGTTATAGCTAAAAACGACCCTTCTACAGAAAACCGAAATGGTGTATCCTTACCGAGAAAAGTCCTCGCTAAAGCAATAGGAACTTCAATTTTTGTTTCACCGGAGATCCGGTCTGAGAAAGTAGAGATAGGCGATGTATACCTCCTATGCTCTGACGGTCTTCACGATCTTGTTTCCGATAGCTTGATTGAATCATTGCTAAAAAACTATACCGATTTAAATCAAGTGGCAAGCCACCTCATTGAAACGGCAAAAGGGAGCGGAGGGCATGACAACATAACCCTGCTATTAGTGCGTATTCATGATCTACCTAGACAACAATGCAACAACATCGATTCTCCCTGAAGTTGTAGAGGCAATGCTTTTTGATCTCGATGGCATACCCAGGAACCCATCAAGCATCACTGTTTACGGCAGAGAAGCAAAAGAAAAAATCATCCAATCTAGACGCTTCATTGCAAAATACTTTGGCCTCCTTCCCGAAGAGGTCTATTTTACATCTGGCGGAACTGAAAGCAATCATATGCTTATCCACGGCTTTCAACAAAGAAGACCGGGGCCAATTATCTCAACTGCTATCGAGCATTCATCTGTTCGTGAAACACTTAAACCTTTTTGCCCGATTCACCTTAATGTTGATGAAAGCGGCGCCCCAAAACTATTTGATCTGGAAGAACTGCTTTTGCGCGTAAGGCCATCATTTATCATTTTATCAGGTGCAAATACAGAGACAGGCGTAATGATTCAACTTAACGAGATTGCAGCCCTTTGTGAAAGAAATAATACCCCTCTTTTAATCGACGGAGTTGGACTCCTTGGAAAAGTGAAATGCTCACCCCTACCAAAAGGAATTTCCGGAATTTCATTCTCAGGACATAAATTTCACGGGCCAAAAGGAATTGGACTTGCAATCATCCGAAAAGAGTACAAAATCCCCCCACTATTTAGGGGCGGACCGCAAGAGCGCGGCATGCGAGCTGGTACTGAAAACTTAAGCGGCATACTTGGAATCACTAAAGCCATTTCACTGATTGATGAAACAACATTTACCCATATGGAAGAACTTCGAAACCACTTCGAAACACTCCTCTTCACAAAATTTCCAAACTTCCAGATCAACGGCAAAGGCCAAAGACTCCCTAACACCTCAAACATCTACTTTGAAGGAGCCTGCGCCGAAACACTCCTCATCAAACTCGATCAAAAAGGACTCATCACTTCCCTCGGCTCCGCCTGCTCCTCCGGAACCCTCGAACCATCCCACGTCCTTCTCGGCATGGGCCTCTCCAAAAATAGAGCCCTCTCCTCCCTCCGTTTCTCCTTAAGCAGACTCACCACCAAGGCCGAAATCGAAAAAAGCATTGCACTCATCACCGAAAGCCTAAAGTCCTAAAATGGTAATATTTTACTTTTTTGAAAGCATAATACTACCAACTTGCAACCTTGCAGGTCTGACCCCCAGACCCCTACAAAGCACAATAACCATCAGTAAGAGTATAGCCGGACGCGCATTGTTGACAGAAACCTTGATCATCACAATCTATACAATTACCCAGACAACCTGAATAAGAACCTCCTTTACAATAAATTCCGCATTGATTAGGAGAACCTTCAGTCGAAGAGCAACAATTGTAAGGTGATTTGCAATCTGTGCTTGTACAACAATTAGCATTAGCATTCCAGACATTACCGCAGCATATTCCTGCACTTCCAGTTGGATACCAGAGATTACCGCAGCATGTTCCTGCAGTTGTATACCAGACATTATCGCAGCATGTTCCTGCAGATTCAGTATAGCAAGCTCCTCCGCAACATGTCTGAGTAGCATCACAATAATCAGAGCCACAACAGCAGCTTGAAAGAATTGATTCAGTGCAGGTAGTGTTACAAGCGTTGTTACAATAAGAAGTACCCGCTATAGGGCAACAAGCGTTATTCACACAATTATCAGAAGAACAACAAGTACCACCACAATTTACTTCGCCTGATTGACAAGGAGTACAGACATTATTATCACAATAATACCAAATATTTGTATTAGGATTGACAATTCCTGTATAACAACAGCTATTTCCGCAGATACTTAGACCGGTCATGCAAACACCTAAATTTGTTACGTCAGTCTCTTTCTTAACCTGAGTTTGCTTTGGATTCCAACCGCCTGGGTGATCCTGATACCATTGATATTTTGTATACGCATCCGAACAATGCGGTGTTGATAAATCTGGCTTACCAGCATTCATAAGATATTCTTTTTGGATAACCCAGTTAATAATATTGAAAAAAGGTTGTGACGTAGGATCATACCCTTTCCCATTTAAAATATCCTCTAGCTGACTACTACTCGCTGAGCTTAATGTGCTACTTGATATAGGAGCATTTACGCAAGATTTTAAATATTTATTAAGAACCGTCAGATAGCCATCACTAGCTCCTTCGCTTGCCTCAATAAATGCACTTATTGCATTTTTAATATTAATTATTGTTCCAGTTTGTGCATTACTATGGTTAGTATTGAAATCAGAAATTGTGCTGTAAAGATCAGGAGTCTTCGATCCTGATGGATAATTAGGCCATCCTATTGCGGTAAAAATTTCTTTATTACACATGTTTATATAGGCAGGAGAAATTGTTCCTGGGTCAAGCAAGTCAATTAAAGCATCACCATTATAAATTGTAAAGTTTGTGGTAGTCTGTAAATCTTGGAAGTTTGTCAGACCAAAATAAGTAATCGAGTTTGTTAAACTTTGAGAATATGGATAAGCTGGAGCAACTCCATAATTTGCGCAAATGCTCGCAAGTGTAGTATTTTGTTCTGAGTAATTCCGATTTAAAAGATCTGCCTTTAAGATGGTCCAGAGAGCAAAAGCATTTGGATTTAATGAAGTAGGGGGTGCTGGTTCTAAATAGTTAACTAAATCATTAATTGTCTGCATTACGACTACAGTATTTAAATCAGTTATATTAGATGCCACCGTATTACCAGATGAATTCGAAGTGAATTTAGTAACTAAATACGTTGCAAGCCAAGCAGCATTTGATAACTGCATAAATATTAACGAGTTGTCTATAGATCCATTAGTTTCGTTACTCATAACACTCCCCAAATATAAAAAAATTTATTGCCAGCCACCTGGCGCATGTTGATACCATTCATATTTTGTATGATTTAGTAGACAATTACTATCATCCTGGAATTCGTTAGAAAGGGCATTGTTAAGTATCCACTGGAGCGAGCCTCCTGAAGAAGTAGGGGATTGCTCTCCAAGTTCATACAGAGCAACATTTAATGCATTTGCAGGACCGCTACTTAAAGTTAATAATGTAGCTGGAACTCCAATTAATATTGGAGTGTTAAGGAAGTTACTTAAAACTGTCAGATAACCATCTGTAGTACCATTTAATGCGGTGTTTAGTAAACTAATGTCCGTCTGAATTTGTGGAATAGCATCTAGATAATCAGCTTGAGTTGAGGAACTATTATAAGTATTTACACTTAAATGAAGATTTGTAATTGCATTTGAAATAGAGGTATTAGGAGATGTTCCACTACACATATCTTTGAAAGCGGGACTTGGGACATTTAATGCATCACTAAAGGTACAAGGGAGTGAAGTACCACTACAATCATTCGTCCAACACTGATTTATAAAGTCAGAACACCGGGTCTGTACTAAATAGGCAACAGATGCTGGGTTAGCATTCTGTTTATAATTATCGGCAAGATTTGCAATTGTAAGATTTTGAATTGAAGTAGGGCTAGCAAAGAAGCTACCTAAAGGCAAATTCCAATTTAATGGCCGAGATAAATACTGTTGTATATAACCTATTTCATTTTTATGTGTGTCACCTGTAGGTGTATATTTAATATATGTATTTAAAGCTTGAATTGCAATCAACGCTATCTGAACATTCAAATCGTAAGAGTAATACCCACATGCTGTAACTGCAAAAGATGCAGCATTTGCAAGTTGAAGATAACTCAAGTCAGAAAATGACATTAGTTCCTCTCCTTTTTTTCTGAGTTTGGGCAACTACAGCTGCTATTTTGCCATCCAGAGCTTACACCAGTAGTAGTAGAATTTTCATAATACCAGGAGTTTTCAAAATCAGGGCAAGTTGGCGGGCATGTTGTTGGATAAGGATTGGGGCAGTAACTATTATTTGAATTGTATCCACCTAATACAGTATTAAGCATAGCCGTAAAATAACGACAATTACCCCCCCCGCAGCCATTATATTCACCGAGGATGATGAGCGCTAAATTTAATTGATCAGTTGCTGGTCCTGCATTTGATAAAGTGAATGTGTTAACAGTAGTATCAACAGCACCTCCAAATGGAGTGGTAAGATATGTATATAGAAGCGCTAGATAACCATCTATATTCACATTATTTAAAGATTCCACATATGAAACAAAAACTGTAATTGCTGCGCCTATTTGAGTAAGCGCAGCGTTGTACCCATCTGGTGTGTTTGCACTATTGTAATTTCCCAAAGCTGTCAGAATTGGAGAAATACAATCAGAATCACACATATAGAAAAAAGCTGACCCTGCATTGCTTGTGGTTGTTTGTAATCCTCCTGTTAAACCTGGAGTGTTATCATTAGTAAAATCAACTGCAGCTGAATACCTTATATATTGGGAGTAATAAGCACTTGAAGGCGCTACAATATCTTGAATCGATACAGCAGGTGAAAATAATGGAATATCTGCTAAAAGAGCCTGAGTTACTGCATAAGCGTTGGGATTATTTGTAGACGTTGGACACATTTGCCCATTTAAGAAATTTATTAAAGCCACTACAGAAAGTCTTAGCACTTCCACATCAAGGTAAGTAGGGTAATAACTACTCTGGGTTGCTTGAGTGATCGCGCCATTTACTGCATTTGCAAGCTGGATAAATTTTGAATTACCATCAATTGAGAGGTAAGAATCTGCACATGGACTTGATTGAGTTGAAATACAACTATTACCTGAACAAGACATGCATTCTCCTTTAATTATATTATTAATATAACAGGGAGCTACATTATCACAACGTGCGTATCTTGATGATCTTATCGGCAAGAAGAGGGGAACTTTCGAGAGTGAATTCGAAGTTTTTGATGCGTACGGTTTCGAGTTTTCCAGGTTCGTGACCGAGGATAGTGGTCATGAGGTCTTCAAGGCTGTCGTTTTCTTTTGAGGGTAGAAAAAGACCAAGCTCGCGATTTACTGTGGAGACAAGGGTGAGGGCGGGGAAGGATCTATCTACGATGATGTGTGCTGATGTTGAAGGTGTTAGACTGTCAATTTCGAAGAGCTCTTCGATGAGTGACTCTAGGGTGAGGATTCCGGTTGCATTACCATTATCATCAAGGACGACGGCGATATGCTGATTATTCCATCGAAATTGTTTAAGGATTTGAAAGAGGGAATTTTTTTCCGTGATAAACCATGGTGATCTTGCAATATCGCGGATGGGGTCTTCATCTTTTAATTTTAATAGATCTCTTGTATAGAGAATACCGATAATGTTTTGGGGTTTTTTATAATAGAGAGGTAGATAGGGAACATACTTGTGATTCAAGATATACTGAATCTCTTTAACGGTCGAATCTGATGATGCTATTGGGACTTTATCAATAGGCTCCATTAATTCAGGTGGCATTTTTGTTTTGATTACAAAGATTGCCTGCACGAGTGAATCCAAATGCTCTTGGTCGCTATTAAAACCCCTTATGTCCTTACCTTCTATCGCTTTTTGAAGTTCTTCACGCGTAAGATAATTATGTGCGGGGGGCGGACATCTAAGAATCCAATCGATCAATCTACAAATTCCGTCAAGAAACCAAATAAAAGGGATAAACACTTTAGAAAGAAAGTAGATCGGTGTGATTCCCAATCTAACAACATGCTCCGGATAGGTTCTTGCTGCAAAAAGCGGTGTTAACTCTGCAAACAAGACAACAGCTATAATTTGCGTAATAATTGCATAGTCCGGATCAAGTCCTAAATTAGAATAGAGCGATCTTGAACATTCAGAACCTAATTGTAGAAAAAAATTAACACCAATCAATGTTGTTCCGAACAAATAGGTGGGCTTATTAAGTAAACCACTAAGCCATAATGCTTTTCTATCCCCTTCACTGATGTGATATTGCAATCGCACCTTATTATAAGATACAATAGCCATCTCCATCATGGCAAAATAGCCCTGAAAAAAGATGCATAATATTGTTAATCCTAAAAAAATCTTCCAATCCATAAGATTAAGGTTTTAATCTCCTAATATAGATTTTATCGACACGTGATTTTGAGGAGGACAGAATATGAAAAAGAAAATCATTTGTCATAATTTTAGCGCCACTTTTTGGAATATCACCCTCTTTTTCTGTAAGCCACCCACCAATTGTCACTGCATTTTGAGCATGTTCAAAGCTAGTATCAAAGATTTCTTCAAGATGGGCTAACTCTAGTTTTCCACTACATATAATAACATTTTCACCCTGTTTACTATAAAGAACCTCATCATCTCTTTTATCTTCTATCTGACCAATAACAAGCTCGACAATATCTTCTTTTGTAACTAGTCCGGAAATTTGTCCATATTCATCCACTACAAGCGCTATAGTCTCTTTTGATGCTTGAAAATTAATGAGGAGCTTTCGTGC
>CAMBTZ010000057.1 GCA_945870925.1 Chlamydia trachomatis
GGTAAGTCTTTTTTTTAAATGTATTTTTTCTGGAATGATAAAATAAACTGCGCCATAGTCTATTCATGGGTCATTTGCGCGAATTAATCTTTTTTTTCTTGGGCTTCCAAATTTGCCTATTTGCAAAGTTTCTAGAAGTTCAGGTGGAAACTCCCTATGCGATTTTAATCAATGCAAAGACAGGCCATGTCCTTTATGACAAGAAAAGTAAAGAGAGCATTTATCCTGCTTCCACTACTAAGATAGCTTCAGTTCTTTATATTCTAAAAAATGCTACGCCTAGATTAAATGAGACAGTTATTTGCTCTGATGATGCTCTTAGAATGGTAAGTGAGGAGGTAAAAAGGGAAAAAGGTGATTTACTGCCTCCATATATTCTTGAGCTTGATGGGACTTCGATGAATCTTAGACGAAGTGAAAAAGTTCTTTTGAAAGATCTTTTATATGGAATGCTTTTAGCTAGTGGTAATGATGCTTCAAATGTTTCTGCTGAGTATGTTTGTGGAGATGTAAGCCTGTTTGTAAAAAATATGAATGAGATGGCTCTTTCTCTTGGTTGTAAAAATACTCATTTTACAAATCCCCATGGATTATTTCATTCAGATCATAAGACATGTGCATTTGACATGGCGATTATGACAAGAGAGGCTTTAAATTTCCCTCTATTTCGACAGATCATAAAAACAACTGAATATAAAAAAGATAAGAGGGTTTTGTCTCAAAACAATCAATTGTTAAAACCTGAAAGTAAATATTATTATCCTTTAGCATTTGGTATTAAGACAGGATATGTTAGAAAGGCTAAGTATAATTTGGTAGCCGGTGCTATGAATGATGAGAGAGAGTTGATTGCTGTATTGCATAAGAGCCCTACTTCTCAGCAAAGATATGTTGATGCGATTGCGCTTTTTGAAGCTGCATTTTGTGAAACTACAGTTGAGAGGTTAATGTTTGCAAAAGAAGAGACTTCATTTGAGAAAGCTCTGCCAAAAGCAAAGAGGTCTGTTGTTGCAATAATTAGTGAAGATTTTCTTTTAAAGTACTATCCTTCTGAGGAAGAAGAGGTTGTCGCGAGATTAGATTGGGATGAGCTTTCATTACCGATTGAAAAAGGGAAGAAAGTTGGTACATTATCACTTTATACAAAGTTAGATAACAGACTTTTAATTTCAAAAAATTTAATAGCAAAAGACAGAGTTACACAGAAATTGAGGTATACGATTATTGATGGAATTAAGGCCTGCTTTCTTCCTCTATTTCTCCCTCTTCTTCTAATAGGAGGGGTAGCCGGTTTTGTCCTTTTAATAAAAGGTAAAGACGAATAAATGCATCTAATTTGAGTGCTTCTGGTCTTGCATCAGTGATATCAGGAAGGCCAAGAATAGACCTGATCATTTTTCTCCTTCTTCGAAATAGAAATCTTACAAAATTTATAAAGGGAATCGGGTCAGGAAGGGGAAGTTCCTTTTTAGCAATTAAAGAAAGTAAAACTGAGGGATCTTTTGGTTTGGGAAAAAAACAATCTTTAGTAATTGTGAATTCAATTTTTGCATCAAAATAAAAATCAATAAATATTGAAAACGCATTTGAGGGTTTCAATGTCAGAATTCTAAGGGCAAAATCTTTTTGAACAGTGAGGTAAATTTTTGGAAAAAAGTCTCTATTATCAACCAGTTTTTCTATAATGGGTGATGAGATGTGATAGGGGATGTTTGCGATTACAGTATAAGATTGAGTTGGAATATATTCTAAAAAATCAGCACAAATTACAGTAAGATTTGTGCTGTTTATAGTGGTGGAGAGAATGTCTGCATACTTTCTGTCGATCTCAACAGCAGTAACATGAGCTCCTTCATCTATCAGTGTCCGTGTAAGTCCTCCAGGACCCGGACCAATTTCTAAAACATTTGCACCCGGTTCTAAATTAGCAGTTCTAACAATTTTTTTTAGAACATTTGCATCGACAAGAAAATTTTGAGAGAGTGATTTTTTTGGCTTCAGGTCCCTCTCATTTAAGAAAGGGACAAGCTCAGATAATTTCCTAGGATCCACTAAGTGCAAATGGTTGGTAGTTAGCTGGGAATAGGTTTTTTACAACCAAATCGTCACATAGGAATTTTTTTCGAAGTTTTGAAAAATACTCTTCTCTTTGTAGATCACCATATTTTTGCACAAGGGTCTCATGAATTTTTGATGAAAGTTCTTCAAACGGTGGTGGAGTATCCTTTTTATGATCTATTACATAAAACATTCTGTAAACAGTTGTGCCGTCAGTTCTGCTTTTTTGAGGTATAGGTTCTGAATAGGTGTTCAGAGGGAGGGATTCTATGGCTTTAAGAATTTCAGGTGCAAGGTCTTTTGATGCAACTGTAATTGAATCGGAAACACTTAAGCTTGTGTTAGATGGGAGTAATCCGGTAAAGCCTTTAACCTCTTTGTTTGAAGAGGACTCTCCAGCGAGCAAGAGAATTTCATGAGCTTTTTTTGCAGCATCACTTGATTCGTCAGCGCCTCTAAGTGATGCCATTTTATACACCCACTCATCTTTTAAGGGAAGTTTAGCAAGGTAAGTTTCGTACTGGCCTTTAACGGTTTCAGGTGTTACGTCTTGTAAAACTTTTGCCCAGATTCGGAACCAGCTCATATTTCTTACAACAATATCATCATGAATCAGCTCTTTTGCCTCATCATAACCTAAAGAGATCTCGTCAAGCCTCTTAATGATATTAGGCCCAAAACGTTTATCCATCTCTTGTCTGATATCGCCTTCAGAAATATTAATATTGAATGTTACCGCTTCCATTTTGATAAGTTCGTTATCGATCATCTCCTGAAGAGTATGACGCCAATTTTGAGAGTAGAATTGATAGCGGAGTAGGGTTGAAGAAAGAGATTCAGGGTGGTGTTCGTGAAGGAAAAGGTCCATCTTTTTTCTTACATCCATAACAGAAAAAGTCTTTCCATTAATTTTTACAAGAAGACGGTTGTTCATGACTATTTCATAAGTTTCACTTTGTTGAGAGTGAAAGCTTGGCATCTGACATACTCCATTACTAAGGAGAAGAGTAGCTGCAAGAGTAATAAATCTGTTTTTCATAGATTGTGGATTCTATCACAGCTCTGGAGATTTTTCAAGAACAGCTGCAAAAAAACCATCTTTTTCGTCCGGTTTTGGAAAGCTTTTAAAGAAAGGCTTTGTACTTATGAGGTTGTATTTTTCCATAAAGTAGGCGATCTGTTGTTCGTTTTCTTCAGGAAGAACAGAACATGTGGCGTAGACAATTCTTCCTTTAGGATGGAGGTAGGGAAGGGCTGATTCAAAAATATTTCGTTGTTCAAGGACAAGTCTGTCTAAAACAGTTTTAGAAAATTTCCATTTTTGGTCGGGGTTTCTTCTCCAGGTGCCACTTCCTGTGCAGGGAACATCGAGTAGTAGCCAATTCATCCGTCTTTTTAGATTGTTCGGTAAGTCAATTAACATTTGGATGTTCTGAATTCCGGCTCGATTAAAGCGAATTTTTGCCTGTTCAAGTGGTTTTTTCCGGATGTCATGAATAAATAATTGCCCTTTACCTTTCATTTTCGTAGCAATACTTAAGCTTTTCCCGCCTGAGCCCGCACAATAATCGAGAACTTCGTCACCAGGTACAGCTTCAACATATTCAGCCACTAATTGGCTCGCTTCATCTTGGATCTCAAAAAAGCCCTGCTTAAATTCGGGCACTTCAAAAAAGTTAATTTTTTTATGAAAAAGGATTCCTGTTTTTGATTCCTTGCATAAAGAGACAGAAAATTGAGCTGATAAAATTTTAAATAGTGCATCTCTAGTGGTTTTTAAGAGATTAACACGGATAGTGATAGGGGCTGTTAAATTTGAATTTAGGCAAAATTGGTTAGTTGCTGATGGGCCCAAGTGTGATAAGAGGATGTCATAAAATTCTTTAGGGAAGCTTACTTTTTGATGAGGCTCGATCCCTTCTTTATTCGACATATTTGCTTTTGGAGTATTTAATAAAGTGTCGAGTCTCTTATCCCAAGTAATTGGTGTGACAATATTTGCGTCTAAAAGGCCTGTCCAACGAACAAGTTCATAAATTGTATCCCCGATTACTTTTCGGTCTTTTGATCCAATTGCTTTATTCTGTTTTAAATAATGCCTAAGCTGCATGTCAAGAGGGATGCTAGGAGCTCCGTCAAATTGAGACAAAAAATTGAGTATATGATTTTGATGAAATTGAGATACCATAGCCAGAAATCATAGCATAGTATAGAGAATAGAGTAAAGGAGACTAATAATGGGTTTTAAGTTTTTGGCCGGAATTGGGCGTTTTTTTGTAAGTCTTATTTTTATAGCTTTGGCAGCTGTCTCAGTCTTGAATTGGGAAATTGCTCAATCAGAACTATCAGGGGCTCTAGCAAATTGGGAGCTCTATATAGGATATATTGAGGGTGTCTCGTTTATAATTCAAAATCTTTTGACTGTGGTCCCTCTATTAGTAATTCTTGGAATTGCTTTGCAGGTAAGTGGTGGATTTCTACTTCTTTTAAGTCTTAGGGTCAGATTGGGCGCCCTTCTTTTGCTATGTCAGATAATACCGGCAACAGCTCTTTACTACTATTTTTGGTTTCTGGATGGACCTGCCATGCAGCGCGCTCTTATCCTCTTTCTTAAAAATCTATCGATAATTGGATCGTTACTCGTTATCATATCGCTAGGACAAGGTGAGGCGCATAATGGCAATTCCAAAGGCAAAGCATCTAATTAATCTATTTAGAAAATTAGCCATTGCAGTAACGCTAAATTTTTTCCAGTTCGTTGTGTCTTTGCGTCTTTGCGTTAATTTTTTTCAAATAGATAAAATAAGATTGTTGCGAGCGAGCTTTTTACTTAGTGCAAAAAAAATTAACGCAAAGGCGCAAAGATGCAGAGAAGGGCAAATTACAAGGGTATCTTTTTTTCAGAAACCTTTTTGCAAATCTTATTCTTGGATGTATCTTTTTCGAAATGTTGCTATTGCAGTTGTTAGTGGAGCGGTGGCGGCATTTGGGCAGCCGGATCGTGGTGCTGTATGCTCGATCTTAGCTCTATTTTTTGGGTATAGCGGTATTTTTTTCTTGTTGAAAAATGTGAAGCGTAGGGCATTTTGGCTAGCATTTGCATGGGCGCTTGGAGTTTTCTCATTCCAATTAAGCTGGCTTGCGACTACACATTATCATGGGATTGGGATCGCTTTTTTATACGCAGCAGTCGCAACTCTCTTTGCCTTCCAATTTGCCCTTGTTTTTGGGAACGGGATTACACTAAAATTTTCAATTTCAAGAGGGCTATTTATAGCATCACTCTGGACTTTGTTTGAGTGGAGCAGGCTTTTTTATTTTTGTGGATTCCCTTTCAGTCCGGTAGGGCTTGTGTTAACCTTTGACCCTATTCCTATGCAAATTGCTTCAGTTTTAGGTGTATATGGTCTTTCGTTTATTGTGATTTTCACGTCCTACTTAATAGCTTTTAGTAGATTGAAAAGTGTAGTGGGCTGTTTTGCCGTTCTTTGTCTATTTGGCTTGGGGCATATGCGCTATTTTGAGGGATTGAATTTAAAAGAACCATTTTATGATGTCGCTTTGATTCAAACTGGTCTATCGGTTGAGGAAAAAGAGGATATACCAATCGAAAAGCAATGGGAGCGAATTTTCACATTTCTAGAAGAGACTCCAAATGATCATTTCGATTTAATTGTACTTCCCGAAGTTGTTCTCACATATGGGGAGAAAAACAGACATCTTAAAATAGCAAAAAAATTAGCGGATAAATACAAGAGCGAAGTTGTAATTGGACTTATCGATGATGTTTATAATGCGGCGTTTTATATAGCCCCTGACAGTGAGATTTATGAGCGTTACGAAAAAAGAGTTCTTGTTCCGATAGGTGAATATTTACCGGCCTCTTTTTTGAAGCCATTTTTAGTAAAATATGGAATCACAGAATTTTTTAACCCTGGAAAAAATGCGAAAGTTTTTTTAGGAAAAATTCCAATTTCGCCCTCTATTTGTTATGAAGAAGGATTTTGCAATTTAATTCGGGAAGGGCGAAAACAAGGGGCAGAGCTACTTGTTAATTTAACAAATGATGGATGGTTTCCTTCGTCGAGGTTGCATGCAGAACACTTTAATTTAGGTAGGGTCAGATCGATTGAGAATGGGGCTTTTGTTTTGAGAGCGTGTAACACAGGGATTACGGGAGTTGTTGATTCATTTGGTAGGATAGTAAAAATTATGAAAGAGAGAGATTCGCAAGGTAAATTAAATGCGGGCGCACAAATAACAAAAATTAATGGCTATTCCTACCCCACAATTTTTTCAAAATTTGGAAACACAATAATCATATCATTTTGCTTGTCATATGTTGGCTTGATCTTCTTGATAAAAAGGAATTATTTCAGTAGAGTATTATGTAGCATATAAGGGATGGAGTCGATTTGGTATTGCCATGTGAACTTAAGATTATTGATAAAGAAAGTGAACTCGCATTCAATAGAAAAGGGCGAACAATTTCCAGGGAAATTTCATTTTCAGGAAGTGGGCTTTTTTCAGGAATTCAAGTAAATATGAAGTTAAAGCCTGCTCCGATAGGGACTGGCATTATTTTTCAACGAATAGATCTTCCTGAAAAACCGATTATTCCGGCTCATGTTAATTACATTTACGGAACTCCAAGATGTACAATTCTCGCAAAAAATCAAGCAGTTGTGCAAAGTGTAGAGCACATACTCTCAGCACTTTTTGCTTTTGATATTGATAACCTAATAATAGAATTAGATGGTCCTGAAGTGCCTGCTGGTGATGGGAGTTCGTTGCAGTTTATTCATCTTTTACAATCAGTTGAGATTGAAGAGCAAGCCTCGTTAGTCCCTTATTATCATTTACCAAAACCTATTTACTGGGCTGATGGAAATGTGCAATTAGTTGCCATTCCTGCCAAAGAGCTGCAATTTAGTTATACTTTGTCCTATCCGGGTCATCCTCTTTTAAATGCTCAATTTCATACGCTTGTGATGAATAGAGAGCGTTATATAACTGAGATTGCCCCTTGTCGCACATTTTCCCTTTACGAGGAAATTTTGCCACTTTTAGAAAAGGGAATCATTAAAGGGGGCACTTTATCAAACGGAGTTGTGATTAAAGGTGATGAAATCCTTAATCCTGAGGGACTAAAATTCAATGATGAGATGGTTAGGCATAAAATGCTTGATTTGATTGGCGATCTCTCATTAATGGGAATACGGGTAGTAGCCCATTTTATTGCAATTCGGTCGGGTCATTTTACTAATACCGAGCTTGCAAAGAGGATTTTAGCTTGCATCAAGGGAGTAAATAACTAGGTATGATTAATCCAAATGAACTTGATATTGGACTCATTTTAAATTGCCTGCCTCACAGATATCCATTTCTGCTCGTAGATAAAGTAACAGAGATAGATTTAGAGGGTGGGCGAATTTTGGGAGTAAAAAACGTTACATACAATGAGCCCTTTTTTCAAGGACATTTCCCTGGAAATCCGATTATGCCGGGAGTTCTTATTATTGAGGCTCTTGCGCAGATAGGTGGTATTTTAATGTTTCAAAAGGGGTACCCTCAGTTGAAAGTTCTTGCCAGCATCCGAAATGCAAAATTTAGACGATTGGTAAGGCCTGGTGATGTTCTTCAGTTAGAAGCTTGGGAGATACATTTGAGTGCTCGTGGAGGAAAAGTTAAGGGTGAAGCACGTGTCAATAATGAAAAAGCAGCAGAAGGTGAAATCGTATTTGGAATGATTTCAGAAAAAACACCGAAAGAGAATTGAAGAGGGAATAGAATGACTAAAATTCATCCAACAGCAATTGTGCACTCATCGATAAGTTTAGGTAAAGATGTTGTAATTGAGGCCTATGCAGTCTTAAATTCGCCAAATATTAAGATAGGCGACAATGTAGTGATTAAGTCACATGCATACATAGACGGACATGTAACTATTGGTCAAGGAACAACAATTTGGCCGTTTGCAAGTATTGGAAGTCAGACGCAAGATTTAAAATATAAAGGTGAAGTTACCTACGTAGAAATTGGTGAGAATTGTCAAATTCGAGAGTATGTAACAATTAATAGTTCTTGCGGTGAAGGAACTAAGGTGATCATTGGAAATCAATGCTTGATTATGGCCTATTGTCATGTCGCACACAATTGCGTGATTGGTAATGGAGTGATTATGTCAAACGGAGCAACACTTGCAGGTCATGTTACAATTGGTAATCATGCTATTTTAGGAGG
>CAMBTZ010000058.1 GCA_945870925.1 Chlamydia trachomatis
TGGCACGCCGATTGTTTTGCCCGATGATCCCAGTCAAATTTTAACAAAAGAAGAAATCCCGCTTCTTGCCGGCAAAATCGGGGAGGATATCATAACAGCCTCTGGAAAAACTTTACTTGGAGCTGATGATAAAGCCGGAGTTGCTATCATTATGAGTATGGTGAAGCATTTGCTTGATCACCCTGAAATCATACACGGGCCAATTCGAATCTGTTTTAATCCAGATGAAGAGATTGGTAGGGGGATGGATAAGTTGGAGCTTTCAGATTTACATTCGGTGGCTGCCTATACTCTTGATTCAGAACATGTAGGTGAGATTGATTTTGAAACATTTAGCGCAGATTCAGCTATTATAGAAATTGAGGGAGTCTCGGCCCATCCAGGATCAGCAAAAGGGGTAATGGTCAATGCTCTAAGAGTTGCTGCTGAAGTGATTGCAAAACTTCCTAAATCAATTTTTCCTGAAGAAGTTGATGGTAGAGATGGATTTATTCATCCGGTAGAAATTTCAGGCACAGCAGAAAAAGCGACCGTTCGGTTCATAATACGTGATTTTGAACTGGAAGGTTTAGAAGAAAAAAGGGAAATCTTAAAATCAATTGTTAAAGATCTTAAGGCGAATTGCCACTTAAGAATTACACCTCAATATAGAAATATGAGATATTGGCTTGAAAAGGATTTCACCCCAGTTGAATATGCAAGAGAGGCAATCAAACGTGCCGGCTTAAAACCGTACTCAGAATCGGTTCGTGGAGGAACAGACGGATCGAGGCTTACAGAAAGGGGCCTGCCAACACCAAACATTTTTACAGGATTTCATAATATTCACAGCCAAAAAGAGTGGATAAGTTTGCAAGATATGGTTTTATCAGTAAAAACTCTCATCCATCTAGTCCAAGTTTGGGAAGAGAGTTAGTGAAATTCGCTCTCGCGGAGCCAGAGAGTTGCAATCCATTTTTCACCATGGATGACAGGTGAGCCCCCATGAAGACTTTTTTGATCCGTACTTCCATTATTATTTACGTTATAGAATAAAACAGCCCTTCCTTTTAGAGCCCGTATGCGCAAGGGCGCTTTAGATTATTACAAACGAAAGTGGTGCCGAAGCAGGACTCTGTTATTACAGATCCGATGCAGGCATGTAATAAGATCAAGATGCTCTCGAATCCATGGTCTTAATTCAAAGTCAAATGACTATACTATTGGCGATCGGGGTCTGACCCCGCATTTTTATCTGACGCCTCATTTAAATTAAATGGTTCAAGTTGATTGAAATTTATCATAATTAATTCTGGTATATATTTTTTTGATTTCCTATTGTCCAAATTAGGGAGCCTATTTATTGGGGTATGGACGGTTTTATGAAGAAGGGATATAGGGTTTTATTATATGTGTTGCTGGTTATAGCGGCACTTGTTTTAGGAGGGGTCTATCTTGCTCAGCTTGATATGGCTGTATTGAATCCGAAGGGTTTGATTGGGGTTAAGGAGAAGGATCTTTTTTGGATTGCAACGTGGTTGATGTTGATTGTTGTTATTCCTGTTTTTATTCTAACGTTTGTAATTGTTTGGATGTATCGCGCAGATAATCCGAAGGCAAAGTATACGCCTGATTGGAATCATAGTACGTTAGCTGAGATCATTTGGTGGGGTATCCCGTGCATAATTATTGCGATATTGAGTGTTTTAAACTGGAGTGCCTGTTATGACTTAGATCCGTTCAAACCAATTGCAAGTGATAAGAAACCAATTACTATTCAGGTAGTTGCTCTAGATTGGAAGTGGCTTTTTATCTATCCTGATCTAAATATTGCCACTGTAAATTTTATTCAAATACCTGTTGATACGCCTATTCACTTTATTATTACTGCAGATGCGCCTATGAATTCATTTTGGATTCCGGAACTTGGTGGGCAGATTTTTGCGATGCCTGCAATGAGAACTGAGCTATATCTAATTGCAAATGAGCTTGGTGAGTTTAGAGGTGTTTCGGCTAATTTGAGTGGTAAGGGTTTTTCAGGTATGGTTTTTATGACTAAGGCTACTTCACAAGAGGATTATGAAAAATGGATTAGTAAGGTGCAAAGTTCTGATCAGTTACTTAATTTAGATAGCTATAATTTGCTTGCCCGACCAAGTGAGAATAACCCGGCTGCATTTTATAGATTAACATATCCGGCTCTATTTGATTGGATTGTGATGAAAGATATGATGCCTAAAACGGAGGTTCAGCATGGATATTAGTCTATTTGGAAGACTCACTCTTGATTCGTTTAAGCATAATGGAATAGAGATGGGCGCTACTATTATGATGGTTCTTATGGCCACTTTTGCTCTTGCCTTTCTAACATATAAGCGTTTATGGAAGTGGTTTTGGGATGAGTGGTTAACATCGCTTGATCCTAAAAAAATTGGTGTAATGTATCTATTTGTTGTTTTTTTAATGCTTTTAAAAGGGGCAATTGATGCGATGATGATGCGAGCTCAACAAGCTCTATCATCTGGTGATTCAATGGGTTATTTGCAGTCGGAGCATTTCCAGCAGCTCTTTACAGCTCATGGAACTGTGATGATATTTTTTGTTGGAATGGGAATAGTATTTGGAATGATCAATTTGATTGTTCCCCTTCAAATTGGAGCTCGTGATGTTGCGTTTCCATTCTTAAATGCGGTTAGTTTTTGGCTCTTTTTTATGGGCTTTATGCTTCTTAATTTCTCTTTAATGGTCGGGGAGTTTTCAGCAGCCGGTTGGGTTTGTTATCCTCCTTTATCGGGAATTAAATATAGCCCAGGTGTTGGTGTTGATTATTGGATATGGAGCGTTCAGATTGCTGGAGTTGGAAGTCTATTTGGAGGAATTAATTTTCTTGTCACAATCATTAAAATGCGTTGTCCAGGTATGACTTACATGCGCATGCCTCTATTTTCGTGGACCGCTTTTGCAACTATGGTCCTTGTTATTTTTGCTTTTCCTATACTAACTGTTACAATCACTCTTTTAGCTCTCGATAGATTGCTTGGCATGCATTTTTTCACATCAGATGGCGGTGGTAATCCTATGATGTATGTGAACTTAATTTGGGCATGGGGTCATCCGGAAGTATATATATTAGTATTACCGGCTTTTGGTATTTTTTCAGAAGTTGTCTCAACATTTTCAGAAAAAAGATTATTTGGTTATGTATCGATGGTTTATGCTATTGCCGCAATTACCATCCTCTCTTTTATTGTCTGGCTACATCACTTTTTCACAATGGGGGCCGGCGCAAATGTTAACGCCTTCTTTGGTGCCATGACTATGTTAATTGCAATACCAACAGGTGTAAAAATATTTAATTGGCTCTTTACAATGGTAAGGGGAAGGGTTCATCTTACTTCTCCAATGTACTGGTTTTTAGGGTTTGTGATTATATTTACAACAGGTGGAATGACAGGGATTCTTCTCTCGATTGCCCCTGTAGACTTTCAAACACATAACAGTCTGTTTCTTATAGCGCATTTTCATTCAGTAATTATTGGAGGGGTTGTTTTTGGATTTCTATCAGGATTTACTTATTGGTTTCCTAAGTTTACAGGATTTAAATTGCATGAAGGGCTTGGAAAATGCGCCTTTTGGTTTTGGTTCATAGGATTTTTCTTTGCATTTTTACCTCTTTATATTTTGGGCTTGATGGGGGCAACAAGAAGGCTTGGTCACTATGATGCATCGACTGGCTGGCAACCATTTTTTATATGTGCAGCTTTTGGTGCTGGCTTGATTGCAATAGGAATTGCATTCCAGGTTATCCAATTGATTGTAAGTATTAAGCAACGAAATCAGAATAGGGATCTTACGGGGGATCCATGGCATGGAAGAACGCTTGAATGGAGTACTGCCTCACCTCCGCCTCTTTATAATTTTGCGGTTCTACCCGAAGTCCTTGATAGAGATGCTTTTTGGACAATGAAAGAGACAGGGCATACAAAGCATACCAGTAGCGAATATACAGATGTTTTAATGCCTAAAAGTACGCCAATGGGATTGATAATTGGTATATTTGCTTTTATTTTTGCATTTGCAATTGTGTGGTACATTTGGTGGCTTGCTTTAATAGGAATTATTGGGGTTATAGCTTCTGTGATTATCCACCTATCAGAAGAAGAGTGTGAGTATATCATTACTAAAGCGGAGATAGAAAAGATGGAGAAAGAGCATGGAGCATGATCATATTCACGAAAATTATACAAAAACAGTCTTTGGTTTTTGGGTCTATTTAATGACCGACTGTATTCTTTTTGGAATACTTTTTGCAACCTATGCAGTTTTACATAATTCAACATTTGGCGGTCCCGGCGGAAAAGAACTGTTTGATATGCCTATGGTTTTAGCTGAAACATTAGCCCTGCTTGGCAGCAGTTTTACTTGCGCTCTTGCAGGTCTTGCAAGTAATAGAGAGCGTAAAAAAGAGACGATATTTTGGTTTATAATTACATTTTTACTAGGCCTTACGTTTCTTTCAATTGAGCTAAATGAGTTTAAAACATTAGTGCAAGAGGGTAATAGCTGGCAGAGAAGTGCGTTTCTATCGAGCTTTTTTACTTTGGTTGGGACACATGGAACACACATTACTTTTGGTCTTATTTGGATGACAGTTATGATGGTTCAGACTGCTTATCACGGATTTAAGCCAGTTATTCATAAGCGATTGATGTGTTTAAGAATGTTTTGGCACTTTTTAGATGTGGTATGGATTTTTATCTATACAGTTGTCTATTTAATGGGGGTATTAGTATGAATTCGAATGTGAACCATGTTGGATTTAAATCATATTTTGCAGGGTTTATTTTCTTTGTAGCGCTAACGCTTACTTCCTATTTTATTGTAGTAGAGAATTACTTAAGTGGATGGCATGCTGTTGCAATTATTGTTATTTGTGCACTTGTTCAAGCAACAGTCCAATTAGGTGTTTTTCTAGATCTAATTACCGAGCCAAAACCAAGATCCAATCTTCATATTTTTTCATTAATGGTAATTATTTTACTGATAGTTATTGCCGGAACACTTTGGATCATGTATAGCCTAAATCAAAGAGTGATGCCTATGATGGAGGGGATGTAATGAAAACTTACTACATGTTGACAAAGCCAGGAATTATTATGGGAAATCTGATCACAACAGCTGGCGGCTTTGCATTAGCATCAAGAGCAGGAATTAATTTTTTACTATTTTTAGAGATGCTAGTAGGTCTAGCATTTGTAATTGCTTCAGCATGTATATGTAATAACTATATTGACCGGTACGCAGATCAAAAAATGGCCCGTACAAAAAATCGGGGGTTTGCAAAAGGGACCGTTTCGCCCATTAAAGCACTTCTGTTTGCACTATTTCTGGGACTATCAGGTCTTGCGATTCTGTTTTACTTTACAAATTTTTTAGCAACCCTTGTTGCGCTAGCAGGATTTTTTATATATGTCGTTGTTTATAGTTATGTTAAATATTTTTCCGATTGTGCAACACTCCTTGGAAGTATTTCAGGTGCAGTACCTCCGGTAGTTGGTTATGTAGCTGTTAATAATAGCCTTGATATAGGCGCCTTACTTTTGTTTTTAATTCTTGTGCTCTGGCAAATGCCCCATTTCTATTCCATAGCCCTTTATAGATCCAAAGAATATGCCGCAGCTTCAATACCGGTATTGCCTCTTACAAAGGGTGTTTATGCAACTAAAGTTCAAATGATTGCGTATATCTGTGCGTTTATGGGAGCAACTGCAATGCTTACTTTACTTGGTTATACCGGATATTCATACCTTATTATTGCTACTATTCTTGGAGGAAGCTGGCTTGCACTATCATTTAAAGGCTTTAAGGCTAAAGATGATAATCGATGGGCACGCAAGATGTTTGCTCTCTCTCTTGTCACAATAGTTGGGATATCAATGACTCTTTTTATCTAAATTATTTCTACCATTTAATTTGTTCATATACATAACTCGTATTGTAGGTTGGTTGCGATCAACCTAAAAATAGAAACAAAATAGAGGTGTTTATGAATAGACATGAATTTGAAGCCAATTGGAACCATTTAAAAGGTTCAATACCAACTAAATGGGCTAAATTTACCCCAGAGGATCTAGCAAAAATTGACGGAAAATATGAGCCTTTCTTAGGGAATCTTCAAAAAAAATATGGTTATTCTAGAGAGCAAGCCGAAATGGAGATGAAAAATTGGGCAGCTCCAGCTTCTGGCGGAAAAGTTGAAAGCATAGGTCCTTGCGCCTCAAAGTGTCATGAACGGAAAGAGAAAAAACGTAAGGCTAGTTAAATTGTTTTGTATGAGTCTCATTTTAAACTGGATGAGACTCATATTCTAATAGAGAATCAATTGCAGCATCACCACGAATTGTGTTGCTTTTTCTATATAAATCAAGAGCCTGGACATAATCACCACGTTTTTCACAAAGTAGACCAAATTCGTATAATGCCCAAGAGTCCTCGTTTTCAACACCTTGATCTAAATACCCATCCCTTTTATCAAGATTTTCAATTTTTTTATAATGATAGAAAAGGAGATGTCTAGCTGAGGAGTCAAGAGATGATTTGGAACTAAGCTCTTCTATGAAATGTGCTAAATCAAAACGATCACATAATTCTTCAACGACACTATATTTAAGGAAGTAATTATCTCTAAGTGCTTTAAAAAAAAGTGAAGAGATCTCGCTTAAGGAATAATTGATTGATGGATTTTCTGCTAAAAAAGTAAGATAGATTTCAGTAACAAAACGATTCCCTGCTAGAGCATGAGTATGAAGAGTTGGAAGAAAAGATGACTGCTCCTGAATTCTTGAAATATATTTGGATTCCCCTTGAAGCACCCCTTCATAAAGGTAATGAATACCATCATCAGTTATGCCGGCATCCAATAGTGCAATACCCAGTTCTGATGGAGGGTAGCCCTCATCTACTAGATTGCGTAAATAAAATATTCTTTTCTCCGGAACAAGTTCTGCCATATATGCAATTGATAACAGGTCACCTGCTGCAGCATGTGGTTCTAATAATGTTATGCAGGCTTCTTGTGTTATAGGAGATGGATGGTCGCACAATTGATTATACATTGTGATTGCATCCCTATAAAGCCTAAAATTAGAGTCCTGAATCTCTTCTAGCCACGAATCTTTTGATGTTTCTTGTAAAGCTTCAGCCGGGTAATCTGTTACATTTTCGCTATTGTTAAAAAGTGAGATGCGAAGAGAATGGGGCTCTGAGGGGAACAGAATTGCATCTGTAATAAATTCAGGGGAACTCCAAATAGAGGCGCTAGGTAGTTTTTTTTGAAAAGCAGGGGCAATTTGAAGTGATGTCCGACATGAATGAAAAAGTATGTTGACTGTTTTAGAAAGTCTAGACAAGTCAAGGTCGATAACATCTTTAACGTGTAGTAAGCCATCACTTGTTGACGAGAGATAGAGTTCAGATTCGCTGCTATGAGAAAATATGATTAAAAAATCAATTTTTCTTGAGCCTAAAGGTAGGGAGTTTAATGCTTTTCCAATGTCTTTATCAGGTGCTAAAAGAAAGAAAACTTTGTGAGTATTTGCAGCCTCTTTAAGTATGCTGCTTACCTTATAAGTCTTTGGATTAACAAAACCATCAAAATTATAGCTAGCCATAAGGCATGCAGCTATTGGAGCGTCTTCATCTAACTTTGAAGCGGCAAGATCCAAATAAGAATTTATAGTTTCAAAGGATAATAATTCCATAATTACAAATACAATTATAACGATAATCCTAATAAAAAGAAATTCAATTATTTTCCACTAGACAAGCTTAACCTGACTTCGGTAGAATTGCTTTATTTCTCATCCTGGTAAGGGGTCAGCTTTTTAAATCAGATGATTTTTTTAAATAAAGCAAAAATTAGAGGTGAGTTGTGTTGTTAGAGAATTTCAATTATTATTTTACACTATTTGTAGTCTTTCCTTCGATAATCGGACTCGGTTTGTATTTTACAATTAAATTAAAATGTATACAGATCACTAAGGTTAAAGAGAGTTTTTTCTCATTAATTCAAAAAAATGAAGAAGGAGAGGGAAATATTAGCAGGTTTGGAGCAATTGCTTCGGTTCTTGCCGGAAATTTAGGAACAGGGAATATTTCCGGAATGGCAATTGCAGTTGCAACAGGTGGTCCCGGAGCTCTTGTATGGATGTGGATAATGGCGTTTTTTGGAGCAATCATCCAATATAGTAGCTGCGTGTTAGGATCTGCATTTAGAAGAAAAAATGAGAAGGGTGAGTATGTAGGTGGGCCTA
>CAMBTZ010000059.1 GCA_945870925.1 Chlamydia trachomatis
TGCTTGGAGGGGGTAGTAACGGACAGGTTTCGTTAGCTCGTCGCTCGCCATTGCCTGTTTCTGTAGCAGCTCAAAAATTTAAACGCAGTATTGTATTTACTGAGGTTAATAAAGGTTTTTTTTCCGACAATGTTACAACCCATTATAGAGGGTTAGACGGTAGAATTCTTGTTATGAAAGGGGAGGTAACATTTGAATCAGGGATTATTTCTTCAAAATTGAGTCCGGGGCTAGAAAGGGTCTATTTACAACTTCCGACGGGATTTCAGTGTGAAGTGGTTATCAATATCAATCAATTTGCTACTGCTGAAATAGCAAAGAAGTCTAAGGGTAGTAGTTTTAAATTTGCTTCAGCTATCTGGGAAGCTTCTGCAATTTCAGGGCTTTTTCGTACTGCATTTTGGATTCACAATCCTGTTAATCCTGATGTCGGAATTACACAAGGGCTTGGTTATACTTCAGCCATGGGTGTTATGACAGGGCCAATTACAGTGATGGACTCGATTAAGAATCTTAAAAAAGCCAAAAAAATTGGGGATGTTGCTGGTGTTAGGCTTGCTAAGATGGGCGTGGCAAAAGGTGTTTTGGAGACAGGCTCCGGGGCAGTGATGGGCGGTGTTAGAACACTAAATATTGTAAGCTTATCTACAACTAGTAAGGTAATAACTGTTGCAGGTTCGGTTCTTGGAATTGCTTCGTCTGTAGGTTTTATAGCTATATTCTCAATTTTTGCAGTCCGCTTTGCAAGAGCATTGGTGACGGCAGCTTCTCTCCTTAAAAATCTTAATGCTGCTAAACAAGTGGATGAGGCTTTTGGTGCTCTTACGAAAATGTTATGTCTAGATTATGATGAGCTTATAAAATGTTCACATGTTACCGAATATAAAACCGATAATGAATTTAAAAAATTAGTAACGGAAAAAGTTGAGCTTACTGAAAAAGAGGCTGAAATTTTAACGTTGTCTGATGAAGAATTTGTCAATGATGCAATTTCTAAAGAAACTGATGGATTCGAAAATTTAAGAGTTAGATATTTAAAGGAGATTGCTCGTGTTAAGTTAGTAAAAGAGATTGAATATCAAAGAACAGTTGGTGGCGCCTCACTTTCACTCATTAGAGAGGCTCAAAAATGCGGAGATAGGACTCCGGCTACAATGGAGAGAATTGTTAAAACAGCTAAGGTTGATTTAGTAAAACAGGTTGCCAAGCAGGCATTATTTCTTTTTGCAGTTTTTGTAGGTGCAGCAAGCTTTGTTATAACTACTATATTTACAGCAGGAGCTCCTCTTGTTATTGGCTATGTTTTGATGTTAGTCTCGAATCTTATTTTGGCAGGTGCTGATATGAGTTCGCTTATTGAGAGAATTAAGAATTTAAAGAAATCGTCTACCAAAGAGAAGGTTGTTATGGTCTTTATGATGGTTCTAACAATGGGTGCTATGGCAGCCGGAGCCTTTTTTACCGGTGGAGCTAGCCTTCTTATTGTCGCTCTTATAATAGGTGTTATGATGCTAACTGTTCAAGGAAGCGGTATTGCTTATGCTTGCTATATAGATAAGCAAAATAAGAAGAAAAAAGAAGAGGTGACACATATTGATCATGGCAGTAGTCTTGGTTATGGCGATATCAATGATGATGATGGTGATATTAGACGAATTCTTGAACTATGTCACAGTAGAAAAAGGTCTGAGCGCCAACACACTGATGGCATACCGATCTGATATTCGACTGTTTTTAAATAATGGAATCGATTGTAGAAAGGTCTCTGAAAGAGATCTTTTTTCATTTATAGAACTGCTTAAAAAAAACGGTTATCATCAAAATTCAATTGCTAGAATTTGGATATCTATAAAATTATTCTTGAGGTTTTTACAAAAGGAGGGCTATTTAGAAGAGAATATTAGTGAGCTTTGGGAGAGTCCTAACTTAACTGTAGGGTTGCCTACGGTTTTGTCTATGGAGGAGGTGAGAGTGTTAATTGAAAGTTGTGAGACTGTTTTTGATCGTATAATTTTGGAATTTCTCTATGCAACAGGAATTAGAGTCTCTGAGCTTTGTCATTTAAATCTATTTGATGTAGATGAGACAACTCTTTTAGTAAAAGGAAAGGGGGGGAAGGAGCGAATTATTCCCGTGGCTCTAAGAACAATTGAATTGTTAGATGATTACCTTTTAGAAAGAAAGAAAGATGTTAAAGAAAACCCCCCTTTATTTATTAATGGAAAAGGAAAGCGTATTAATAGACAGTTTGTTTGGGCTTTAGTTAAATATTCTGCTGAAATCGCAGGTATTAAAAAGAAAGTTTCACCTCATACATTGAGGCATTCATACGCAACTCATCTTCTTGAAAACGGTGCTGATCTTCGAATTATTCAAGAGTTACTCGGTCATTCGAATATAGGTACAACAGACCGGTACACTCACATTTCTAATAAACATCTTCGGGCCTCTTTTGATAAATTTCATCCACGCGGAGAAAGCGTTTGATACTACTTCCAAAATCAGATGATGATCTTCTTGCAGAGTGCAGAGTTGATACCTATAGATCAAGTGGTAGTGGTGGCCAGCATGTAAATGTAACAAATAGCGCAGTGCGTCTCACTCATATTCCTACAGGAATTGTTGTCACATCTCAGAAAGAGAGAAGTCAGTATCTTAATAAAAGGGAGTGTCTTATAAAGTTGCGCCTTGCAGTCGAAAAGCTTAATTATAAAAAACCCAAACGGTGGACTACAAAAATATCTAAATCTGTAAAACTTAAAAATAGAGCAAAAAATTTAAAGGTGTCAGCCACAAAGCGTTCTAGAGCTAAGCCTAAAGAGGATTAAAATAAATTAAAGCGCAGCGATTTTTTTAAGGATAAGGTCTCTGGTAAGATCCGGGGTAGCTTTTCCTTTGCACTCTTTCATCACTTGCCCAATTAGGTATTGAAGAGCTTTATCTCTGCCATTTTTGTAGTCAGTGATCGAATTTTCATTCAGCGCCAGCACTTTGTCGACTATCGGTTCGATGATAGAAGTGTCTTTTAGAGGGAGGTAGTCGGGGTTTTCTTTTACAATTTGTGAGGGGGATTTTCCCGGCATTTTTAGCATATCATCAGCAACAGATTTTGCAATCCTTCCTGTGATTGTTCCGTCTTCAATAAGATTTATCAATTCTGCAATTTGTTTTGTGTCGATCCCGATTTGATGGAGAGTTTTTCCGCTCTCTTTGATACGGCCAATAAATTCAACGGTAAGCCAGTTGCAAAATAGTTTTGGGTTTTTAGCGATTTTTAAACCCTCTTCAAAATCATCGCAAAGCGGCTTATCATTTACAAGAAGCGAAGATGAATAGGCGCTAAGTCCAAGTATGTCTACATATCTTTGAAATTTAGCTCGAGGTAGTTCTGGTAGTTCTTCTTTTATGTCATCGACAAATTTTTTTGTAAGAATGAGCGGCGGGAGATCGGGCTCTGGGAAATATCGATAGTCATCTGCGCTCTCTTTTGTCCGCATAAGAATTGTTTTTCTATTTTCTAGGTCGAATCGGTAGGTGCCACTAATTAGCTTTTTATCAGGGTGATTAGAGTAAAACTCAATTTGTCTGCGGATCTCTGATTCAATAGCAAGTTCCATGTTAAAAAAAGAGTTCATGTTTTTAATTTCTGTCTTAGTGCGAAGCTCTTTTTCACCTTTTTTTCTAACAGAGATGTTTGCATCCATACGAAAATGACCCTCTTGCATATTGCAAACAGAAGAGTCGATATATTCCAGGATCGCTTTAACGGCCTGGCCATAAGAAGCCGCATCTTTTGATGAATGCATGCAGGGGTCAGAAACAATTTCAAGGAGAGGTGCACCACTACGGTTAAAATCAACCCCGGTAAATTCTGGAAAATGGATCAGCTTTCCGGCATCATTTTCTAAATGTGCATGATGGATTTGAAATGTTTTGGTTTGGCCTTCAACTTCTGTAATAATTTCGCCACCTGTAATAATAGGCTTATAAAATTGAGTGATTTGATAATTCAGAGGACAGTCAGGATAGAAGTACGATTTTCTGTCAAAAACGCTGCATAGGTTAATTGTTGCATCGACTGCAAGTCCGAATGAGACGGCCTTTTTAACAGCAATCTGATTAATAACAGGGAGAGCCCCGGGTTGTCCGGTATTGAGAAAGTCGAGATTAATGTTTGGTTCGTCACCGAATTGATTAGGAGCAGGTCCAAACATCAAAGATTTGCTATTTAACTGAGCGTGGATCTCTAAACCAATTACGGGTTCCCATCCTTCAAGATAACTCATGAGACCTCCTTGTCGAAAAGAGGGGGTAATTTTTTATGAAAATTTGTGGCCTTTGAAAAGTGGCTAGCAAATCTCAGGACTCTAGCATCTTTTAATAGAGGGCCTTGTAGTTGCATTCCAATCGGAAGGCCTGAATTTGAGGGGGCTATAGGGATGCTGAGAGCAGGGATACCTGCTAAATTTGCTGAAATTGTGAAAATATCCTGCATGTACATAGTAACCGGGTCTAAGATAGAACCTAATTTAAAGGCTGCCTTTGGAGTGGTTGGAAGGGCGATCATATCACAATGTTCAAATGCTTTTTTGTAATCACGTATAATAAGAGCTCTCACTTTTTGTGCTTTTTTATAATAGGCGTCTTGATAACCTGCTGATAACACGTAGGTTCCAAGAAGAATACGTTGTTTAACTTCAGATCCAAATCCCTGGCCGCGTGACATTTCATAGATTTCATCAAGAGTTTTGGCATCTTTTGCTCTAACGCCATAACGAATGCCGTCAAAACGAGCTAGATTAGTTGATGCTTCCGCAGTAGCTAATATATAGTAAACGGGGATTGAATAGTTGATAAGGTCAAGATTAATATCTACTATTTTTACACCAAGAGACTTGTAGACATCGAGTGCATCAGTAAATGATGTTAGGACGTCTTTGTCTATATTATTAAGAAGGCTATAGGGAACGCCAAGGGTTTTTCCTTGGATAGAGGTAGCAAGTCTGTCTAAATAAGACTCACTTGAATTAGGAATGCTTGTTGAATCATACGGGCATGGGTGGGCAATTACTTCTTGCATAAGAGCGATGTCTTCGATAGATCTTGCAAATGGGCCGATCTGGTCTAAGGACGATCCAAAAGCAACAAGCCCGTACCGTGAGACTCTTCCATAGGTTGGTTTAAATCCAAATAAATTGCAAAAAGCTGCCGGCTGTCTTATTGAGCCTCCTGTATCAGAACCCAATGATAATGGGGCTAGCATTGCTGAAACTGCTGCTGCACTGCCTCCGGATGAGCCGCCTGGTGTGCATTCTAAATTCCATGGATTGTAACTCTTTTGAAATGAGGAGTTTTCGGTTGAGGATCCCATCGCAAATTCATCCATATTGGCTTTACCTAGGATAATGCCATCCGCCTTTTCAATTTGAGAGGTTACAGTAGCGTCAAAAGGAGCTTCATAATTTTTAAGGAATTGAGAGGCGCACGTTGTTTTTTCCCCTTTGATATGCATATTGTCTTTAAGAATAATGGGGACGGCCCCTAATTTTCCTATCGCTTGCTTTTGATGAAGTTTTGCATCAAGCTCTTTAGCTTTATTTAATGCCCTTGTGTCTAAACGGGACAATAGAGATCCAATTTGGGGCTCAAAAGTTTGAATTCGATTTAAAAAGTATTGGGTAATCTCGACTGCTGAGACTTCCTTTTTAAGAAAAAGAGCATTTAATTCATGAGCGGTTTTTTTGTACACGTAAGTTATTCTTCCTTAATCACGGGTGGGACTTTCAGCATAGCTGCAATTTTTTCTGGGGCTTGTTTAAGAAAGAGCTCTCTTGGATAGATTCTTTCAGCAACATCTTCACGAAGAGGGGCTTGCATATCTTCTAGAACATGAGAGAGAGGTTCTATACCGATTGTATCTACCTCTTTCAGTTTTTCAACTGAATTCAGGATCTTCTGTAGATTTATAAGTAGCTTATTCTCTTCTTCATCAGTTAAACGAAGTCGGCTAAGTCGTTCTAGCGCTTTAAGTTCTGTTTCATTAAGCATGCAGAAATTCTAATGGTTTTCTTTCTTGTTGTCAATAATGCTCTTTACAACTTAAGTTAAGGCTATACAAGGAGGACGTAATGCATATTTTTAAACATGTCGTTAAATTTTTGGTTATAATTGGAGCTTTAGACCTTGGAGTTATGGGGCTTACTAATTATGATGTACTAGGAAATGTATTTGGTGGAATGGCAATGCCCATGATGGCTTATGGCATGGGAGCTAGAGTTGCTTTTACAGTCATTGGAATAGCAGGTGTATTGTGCTTAATTTGCATGATTAAACATTGTTGTTGCTGTAATGAAGGTAAGAAAAAAGATAAGGGCGGCGGTTGCTGTAAATAATTAAGCTTTAAAAACGCTCTTTTGTCTCTTAAGAAAGAGCGTTTCTTTTATTTAAATAAATACTAACATCCACTGAATGAAATCTAATAAATTTACTATTCGATTGCTCATTCATAGCGAAAAAGATGCCGTCTACTTGTGGCATTTAAATAGCGCCTGTTTTTCTCGTTCAATACCTTCTTGGGAAAGAGCAACTGTTTTATCAAGAGAAGAGCTCCCCGGTAGGCAAGTACGTATTGCAGTTAGCTTTAAAAAAGCAATTTTTTCTATAAAAGCGGTCTTTCGCATTCATTATCCTATTGGCGGTCAGATTATCCGGATAAAAGAGGAGTCCGGAACTGTAAAAAGTTTTGATTGTCAAATCGAGATAAAATCTCTAGGCGAAAATTTATATGAAATGATTGAAAAGGTTGAGTATAGACTTTCATTTCCTAAGTTTTTTCCAAAGACAAGGCAAAAAAGATTTGAAAAACGACTTCAACGATTTTTTGATTACAAACATGATATTATGATAAGGGATTTAGAGCGGTTAAAGCATCCAGTAAAGCCTTTGAAAATTTTAGTAACAGGAAGTGGCGGTCTTATCGGCTCTAATCTTGTTCTATTTTTAGAGACTTTTGGGCATCAAGTTTGGAAGCTTGTTCGAAAAAAAGAGGATGTAAGATGCAAGTTTGATATTTATTATAATATTGAAACGGCTGAGGTTAATCGGAGCATGTTAGAAGGTTTTGACGCTGTGGTTAATCTTTGGGGCGCAAGTATTAAGGATAGATGGACTTTAAAAAATAAACAAAAAATTTTGGAGTCACGAGTAGAGACAACCAAACAGCTTTCAAAAATTTTAGCGAGCCTTCAAAGACCGCCAAAAGTATTTTTATGTGCATCTGCTGTTGGGTTTTATGGTGAGCATGGCGATAACTGGGTAGATGAAGAGAGTCAATCTAGTAATCAATCATTTTTGAGTGAGGTCTGTAGAAATTGGGAGAGCGCCTCCGATTTTTTAAAAGTTGCGCATGTCAGAGTTGCTTACCTTAGATTCGGTGTAGTTTTTAGCTCCAATAAGGGGGCTCTTTATGAAATAGTGCGGATGGCTAAAATAGGGTTTGGTGGACCGTTTGGTAGTGGGGATCAATACATAAGTTGGATCGCAATTGACGATGTGTTGGGGGCTATATATCACATTATTTTAAATCAAGATATTGAAGGGCCTGTAAATATTAATTCTCCACAGCCTATTTCAAATAGAGAAATGTGTAGAAAAATTTCTACTTATCTAAAAAAACCTTTAGGCCCTAGTGTTTCCCCTAAAGTTTTGCGATTTTTTAAAGGTGAAATGGCTGACGAACTTCTCCTTTCTTCTATCAGAGTCTGTCCTAAAAAATTGATAGAGAGCGGGTATCAGTTTCAGTATCCAAATATTGAAGATGCTCTTCCTCATTTAATCTATTAACTATATAATATCGCCACTATGGAAGTTGTAATAAATAAAACTAGATGGTTTTTTAGCGGCCTTGCTATGTTCTCAATGTTTTTTGGAGCAGGCAATATAATCTTTCCTTTAATGATAGGTCAGATAGCTCAAGGTAGTGTCGTATATGCATTGCTCGGGCTTTTTCTAACTGCAATTTTAATCCCTTTTGCAGGTCTTATTGCAATGACTCTGGATCAAGGTGATTATAAACTCTTTTTTTCGCAAATGGGTAGAATTCCCGGAAA
>CAMBTZ010000060.1 GCA_945870925.1 Chlamydia trachomatis
TCTCTTAGCCTCACTTATCGGCACACTTCTTTCAGGTATTTGGCTCGAACAACATCGCTATCAATTGAGGCTAGAATTGTAAAAATCTTGTTTACCTATTGACTAGAATGGAGTAAGAAATATAAAATTATCACCTATTTCAAGATGGCGGTAGTAGCTCAGTCGGTTAGAGCGCGAGATTGTGGTTCTTGAGGTCGAGGGTTCGATCCCCTTCTATCGCCCCATTTTCTTTGACACGGTATAGTAATTAAGTTATTGTAATTCTATATGCCCAAAGCAATAAAAAATCCTAAGCCCAAAAAGTCAATCCTTCATCCGGAAGGAAAAGGGCTTGTCTTCATTGCATTAAGCCTTCTTTTATTTCTTTGTCTTGCAAGTTTTATAGAAGGCAAGCCTCGCGAGAATTGGTTAGGTGCTATTGGATATTTCGTAGCCTTTGGCCTTCACTATCTGTTTGGACTTGTCAGCTATTTTTTTGTTATATTCATGATTTGGATGGGCTGGGGTCTTATTAAATCTCGCAGCTATTCCGATTTTTCTGCAAAACTTATTTATTTCTCCCTTTTTATTTTAAGCAATTGCATCCTTCTAAACTTACTTGCTGAAACTAAGTGGATAGACCTCTCTATTTTTTATCCAAAAGTCTATTCAGAATCTGCAATTTTACGAATTCCATTACCGGTTCGTTACGTACGTTATAATTTAGGCGGCGTCCCCTTTTATTATCTATTCCGAGATTTACCTAATTTTAATCTAGAAGTACTTCTTGGAAATTTAGGTGTTTTACTTACTTTTTCTCTGACCGGCCTTGTCTCTTTTATCCTCTTAACCGATCTTAGCTTTATAAATGGGATAAGAGCCTGTTTTAGAATTTTCCCCCTCTCCTATTCTTTAGCACTTTTTGTAATGAAAAAAATTCTTCACCTAATTCGAGTCCTATTCCCTACACAAGAACCCCTAAAAGCAGATCTTATTGAAGATGTAGTTCTTCCAAAATCATTTCATACGTATAAATTCACACCTAGCAAAGAGACTCCCAAACCCCGATATAAAGAGATCGTTCCTCAAAAAAGTATCCTTGAAAAAATTAATGAAAATGACAATGAAATTGATAATGATGAAGACGAATTGGATGTAGTTACACGATCACAAAACGCTCTGATTATAACTCCTCCCCCAGCACCTGCACCAGCACATGTATCAGCACCTAAAAAACTGCGGCTTCTTTTAACAAAAGGAAGCTACACCCCTCCTCCCCTCTCCCTTCTTACTGATGCTAAAAAAGTTGACCAAACAGGCCTAAAAAAAGAACTTAAAAAAAGATCCGATATTTTAGAAGAGACCTTGCACAGCTTTGGAATTGAAGCAAAAGTTGGCAATATTTATGCTGGGCCTACAGTTACCTTATTTGAAGTACACCCTGCAATCGGCGTAAAAGTTCAAAAAATTAAATCGCTTGAAAATGATATTGCGCTAAATATGCAAGCCAAATCGATTCGAATTATTGCCCCAATTCCTGGAAAAGCAGCTGTCGGTGTGGAAATACCTTCCCTCTATCCTCAAGAAGTTGGCTTTAAAGAAATGCTCTCAGCTTATCGTGATGCAGAAAATAAATTTCACATACCGGTCATGCTTGGGAAAACAGTAAGCGGGGAAGATGTCCTCTGCGATCTAACAAAAATGCCACATTGCCTTGTTGCCGGTGCTACTGGATCGGGAAAATCTGTCTGTATTAATACGATCATTATGTCCATTTTAATGAATCTATCTCCTGATGATGTCCGCCTCCTCCTAATTGATCCGAAAAAAGTTGAACTCACACCATTTTCACACTTACCACACCTAATTGCACCAGTTATCACAGAACCTCGAGATGCCTATGGCGCTCTCCAATGGCTTGTAAAAGAGATGCAATTTCGCTATGAAGTATTCAAGCGCCTCGGCGTTCGAAACGTTACAGCTTTTAATAAACGAAAAATCGATAAAGAACTTGAAGCTACTCTTGACATCCCGATACCTGAAAAAATGTTTTTTATCGTTTGCATTATCGATGAATTTGCAGATCTTATGATGACTTCTAGCGCTGATCTAGAAACACCCATCGCCCGTATTGCTCAAATGGCAAGAGCTGTCGGAATTCACCTAATGCTTGCAACACAAAGACCCTCACGCGAAGTTATCACAGGCCTCATCAAAGCAAACTTCCCCACTCGAATCGCCTTTAAAGTCTCAAGCCGAATCAACAGCCAAATTATCCTTGATGAAAATGGCGCTGAAACCCTTCTTGGAAATGGTGATATGCTCTTCCTTCCACCTGGAACTTCACAAATTGTCCGCTGCCAAGGGGTCTATATTCGTGACGAAGACATTAACAGAGTTGTCACCTATATCAACGAAAGAATGCCGACAAACTACCTGATCGAATCTTTTGAAAACACCTCTGAGAGCGATTCCTTAGACGCCTCAGACGATGAACCCAGCGACCCTCTTTATGAAAAAGCATTAGAACTAGTACTCAGCTTCCGCACAGCCTCCACAACTTTTCTTCAAAGAAAACTCAAAATAGGCTATGCACGCGCAGCTTCTCTTATGGACGAACTTGAACAAAACGGAGTAATCAGCGCCTCCGACGGCAGTCGCCCTCGCAAAATCCTAAATGACAATCTCTAAGAACCTTTCCTAAAACCTAAGAAGCTTTCTATATAAGATCTTCTAATGAAAAAAATTGCCTAAAATTCATCGCAAAGGCGCAAAGAAACAAATGCGCAAAAAAAGAAGAGGCCCTACTGCGCATCCACTATTTTATAAATAAAATGAATTTAAAATAAGATAACTAGCTTTGTGCCTTTGTATCTTTGCGCCTTTGCGTTGAATCTTTGATACAAGCCATCTAGTACGAGCTAGATTTCAGGTTTAAAAGACGCTCTAGGTTTTAAGACAGGTTCTTAAAAGAGAATCGGTTTACTGACTACATCAGGCGATGCAATAGATATTTCAACTAATTTGTTTTGTTTAGCCAGGATCTCTGTTACGGTTTTTAGAGCCATGGTTGGATTGTTGCATTCCATTGATAGGTGCGCAAGATAGACGTGCTTGAGTCCTTCGTGGTGAACGTTTGCAAGAAGCTCGCCTGCTGCTTTATTTGAGAGGTGACCTTGCCTGCTTAGAACACGCTGTTTATAAACCATCGGTCTTGAAGATGAATGGACCATATCTTCTTCGTGATTTGCTTCAAGATAGATATAATCGCACTCTTTTAAATGCATCTCCACAAGTTTTGTGGCAAAACCAAGGTCTGTACAGATAGCGAATTTCTTATCTTCAGCAACGACTGTAAAAGCAACCGGATCAAGAGTGTCATGCTGAATACTGAAGGGTTGAATTTCTAAGTCCCCAAATGTAAAGCCTTCGCCTGTAGAAAAAATCTTAAATTTAGGTCTGATATCTATTGTTTGGCAGATCGCTTTTGCCGTATCACTATTGCAAAAAATTGGGATATCTAATTTTTTTGCGATCATTTCGAGCCCACGCACATGATCAATATGCTCATGAGTTATCATAACAGCATCGATTTCTTCAATTTCGACCTTAATTTCAGCAAGTCTTTCTTTTAAATTTTTAAAACTTATACCTACATCAAACAAAACCTTCGTCTTTGAAGTGCCTAGATAAATCACGTTCCCGCTCGATCCTGAAGCTAATGGACAAAACCCTTTCACTAATTTTTACTCCCGATTTAAAATAATTATTTTAAAGAATTCTTTAGTTCAGTATATCGAAGTTAAGGATATATATGGAACTTTTAAGAGATTTTGAAGAGACGCTATCAAGACTCATTGAGAATCAAGAGATGCTCAATGCTATATTCGAAAAAGAGATATTCTCTTTTGAAAAAGATGCACTTTTGAAAACTCAAGAGAGTTTAAAAGCTCACGTTACTTTCCTTGCAGATATCTATCCAAAAGAGAAAAGACATATAAAACGCTCCTACATAAGAGAGCAACTCCTTATACAAAAATTTTCCTACCTTAAGAAGATATCTGATATTCAAGTCAACATCCCATTCGAGAGTAAAATTCATCTTAGAAAGCATCGCTTTAAAAAGATCAATTCTTTATAGTATTTTAAATTATCTAATTATTTTTCATATGGAAATTACTCTTCGACAGTCCAATATATTTTTTGATAAGCAGATCCAATTTACACTTAAGCAATCTAAAATAAAAGATCACATTTGGAATATCGCATCAGCTATCCTTTTTCCTATCGGTCTCTATAGATTAAGCTGCTACTATGTTTCAAAACATATTTTCTCCCCATTTATTCTCGCATCTTCCTCAGAATATATTAAAAAAAAATTTGAGCACGCAAAACTTGTAAAAGAGACTGATCTCACTCTTTTTAAAGATGTCGTTGCTACAAGAATCAGTCATAAATTAGACGGTGTTCAAATTAGAAAAGAGGGCAATCAAAAATGGCTCATTTATGTTCTTCCAACCGGCTCTATTTGGCAGCAAATTCTAGAAACCGAACTACTCCCGTTAGCTAGAGAAAGTGGAAGAAACGTTCTTTGCGTCAATTATAGATCTACAGGGGCAAATCCGATCAATCGCCCAAGTTCATTTAATGACCTCTATGAAGATGTTGAAAGCGCACTCCTCACAATAGAAGAAGACTTAGGCGATGACACTGTTTTTTATGGCCACTCCTTAGGCTGTGCTACAGCACTACATCTAGCCCTTAAATTTGGAAGAAGAGCTGTTGCTCAAAATACTTTCGGCCTTTTTGAAAATCTAGCAGAACCATATAGAAAGCATCTACACAGCTCCACATCAAGATATTTATCAAAACTGATAGAAGAACAACAAAACAATAAGCTTAAATTTGCTCTAATTGACACATTTTTATCACTTCCGCACCTTGTATTTCGTGTCACATATTTTACCCTCTCGCTATTAGATAATATTCTCCATCTTGAAGGAAAAAATTCAGTTTTAGATATTCGAGAAATTGGAAAAACAATTCTTATTGATACAATTCTTACCATAACAGGACTTGTCTCACTTATCCTTTACCCCTGCGCAAATAGAATCAATCAATTCAACGCAGAGCTAAAATCAAACTACCTTTCAAGATCAGCCCCACTCACCTTTATAAGTTCCTCAAAATTTGTCTGGCTTGCAAAAAAAATTTTAAATTCTTCCGGTTGGTATGTTGATAATGCTTTAACTGCCCTAAAACTCGGTAAAGATAGAGTTTTCGTCGTACAGGCACCTTGCGATCAAAAACTTGAATCTAAATACACACTTGCTTACGCACTGGCAAATAGTGATATTCCAATTCATACATTCCAAGATCACGAGCTCGATACGACTCGCTGTCATCACGACTATCTGGCAAGCCCTGCCCTTGAGCGACATCAAACTGACAGAGAGCTCAGAAAATTCTTACGTTAAAGCCTTACTTTTTCTTATCGCTTTTTTTGTATTGGATTTGAGTAACTTTTTTAATCCCTCGTTTTTTCTTCTCTTCCATTAGCTCTTTAACCTCAGCTTGGGTTGCGCGTGCTTTCTTTTTTGGAAAAAGATCTTGCGCAATCTGAGTCATTTTAGGTTCGGAGTCATGACGCTCTTCTTCTACCGACTTAGAAACTAGAGTGCTAATAATTTTTTTATCACTCAAGCCACTTGGCGTAAAATCTTTTAGCTTTGTTGATAAGTGACGGAGAGACTCAAGTCTTTGAGAAAGAATTTCAAGTTTTGAATCAACCTTATCCTTACTTCCTCCACGTAGATTAGCAAGAAATTGCTCCTCACTGTCGAACTTGGATGAGAAGGAAGCACCACCTGTACCAAATTCCGGAATAAACAGAAATTGTCTAAGAGGCATAGGAACAGTTGTATAAATATCGTGCGTAAGCTCAGGCTCAAGCTCAATTTTTGCCTGTTGCTTTGGAGGACGCCCTCTTTTAGGGCGCGGATTTAAAGCTTCACTTGAATAATAGGTCTTAGCTTTTGCCTCAAGAACCTCTCTTGCCCCTTGAATTTCCTTACCCACTTTTGTATCAAAAACATGCTCTTTTAACTTTTCAACTACATTTCGAGGAAGCTCTAGATCTTCTTCAAATACAAAAACAACATTACACTTTCTTAGCCACTCAATGATTCGAACTCTAGATCTTTCATGATAATATTGCTGCCATTTATCAAGCTCATGCAAGTGGTCATAAATAAATTCAAGAAAATTTTCACGAGCCTCTTTTCCGCTAATTAAATCTAATAATTTTTCTTTAGTATCGATATCGTAAACTTTTTCATTTACAAAACCTTCCATAAATTTTTTAGTTTCATAATAGCTAAGCTTTGGTACAAGAGAGTACCTTTCAGGCGAGCGCTTAAACTCAGCTTCAGCAGCAACCAAATCTTCTTCATTTTTATCCAAATCGATATAAAGTAAAAACCCTTCCACTCGATCCAAGTAAAAGTCCCGTTCATCGTCAGACTTTGAAAAAGCCTCGAGCAGCCTGTGATAGCGCAAGATAAGAGGGTTTTTAGCTCTTGGAAATTCATCTTTCATAGTTAGCCTCATGTTCGATCTGTAAACATCTACTATAGCAGGAAATTCCCTTTTTCAGTAAACTCTATTTCCATGCTGAATATTAAACAGATTATTAAAGATCCAAAAGCTATTGAAGAGAAGCTTAAAAGGAAGGACGCAGGACTTTCTCTTGACCCTCTTCTTAAAGCCTATGAAGCTTACTGTAAAGCCAAGTCTGAATCGGAAGAGGCAGCCTCCACGCTGAATCGCCTCTCAAAAGAGATCGGCGAAAAGAAAAGACAAGGAATCGACACTACCTCTTTAATGAATGCTGTAGTTAATGCAAAAGAGAAGGCTCAAGATTTAGCGCTGCACGAGCCTGAACTTGAAAGAGACTATGAGACACTTCTTTCTGAACTCCCAAATTTACCTGATGATGAGATCAAAATCTCCCCGGACCCGAAAGACAATGTCTGCATAAAAACCTTTGGTGAAAAGAGAAATTTCACCTTCCCCATAAAAAATCACGTGGAACTAGGCGAGACATTAGGTCTTTTCGACTTTAAACGAGGCGCAAAAATTTCAGGCGCTGGGTGGCCCGTTTACAAAGATATTGGAGCAAGACTTGAGTGGGCACTCTTAAACCTTATGATTGAAACTCACCTAAAAAATGGCTTCACATTTTGCCTTGTCCCCCATCTTGTCAGACCTAATATTATGTACGGATCAGGCCAACTTCCAAAATTTGAAAAACAGCTCTTTAAACTTACAGACAATGATTACGACCTTTACTTGATCCCCACATCAGAAGTCGCACTTAATGGCCTACATTATGACGAGATACTATCAGCTGAGGAACTTCCAAAATTCTACATCTCTTATTCTCCTTGCTTTCGCAGAGAAGCTGGTTCACACGGAAAAGCAGAACGGGGATTAATTCGCGTTCATCAATTCAATAAAGTAGAAATGTTTGCATTTACAAAACCTGAAGATAGCGACAAAGCGTACGACAAAATGATTAAAAGCGCTGAAGAAGTACTTGAAAAGCTTGAACTTCACTACCGCAATATGCTCCTTGTAACAGGTGATATGTCTTATGCAGCTGCTAAAACTCTCGATATTGAAGTTTGGCTTCCTGGTCAAGACCGCTACTACGAAGTCTCATCTGTCTCAAATTGTCGTGACTTCCAAGCAAGACGCTCAAAAATTCGCTACAAGACAGACCAAAAAACTAACGAGTTTGTACACACGCTAAATGGATCAGGCCTAGCAACATCACGCCTTATGGTCGCATTAATAGAAAATAACCAAAACGAAGATGGCACAATTACCATCCCTAAAGCCCTTCGCCCCTATCTTGGAAACTTAGAAGTCATATCCTTGTAGTCATTTAAATTCTGATCTATTTCAATACAATCTTAGAAGCTGTCCTAAAACCTAAGAAGCTTTCTATATAAGATATTCCAATAAAAAAAACCTAAAATTCAACGCAAAGGCGCAAAGATATAAAGGCACAAAGCTAGCTATCCTATTTTAAATTCATTTTAT
>CAMBTZ010000061.1 GCA_945870925.1 Chlamydia trachomatis
TTACTTGGTTTGAATCTGTTATTTTTTTTCCCTTTAGATAGGCACCCTGATTTTGTATCAATCTTCTTACTTCACTTTTTGAGCTAAGAAGTCCTGATTTTAGCGCAACATCTACATATAATTTTCCTAATACATCGTCAGAATCCAACACGATATTAGGCATATTTTCTGCTGCAAGCACTAATTCATCTTCACGAAAATCCATTTTTCCAGGAGTAATTGCATGCGTAGCTGCAAGCGCCTCTTTTAAACCGGATTCTCCATGCACAAGCCGAGTTACCTCAGCAGCAAGTCTTTTTTGCGCAAAATTAGCCTCAGAAGCAATCTTTTTTTCAATAGCAGTTATCTCATCCATTTCTAGAAGCGTTAACATTTGAAGCATACGAATGACATCATTATCTGAAACTCTTATAAGATATTGATACATTTCAAATGGCGATGTGAGCTCTTGCTTGAGCCATACAGCACCTTTTTCACTCTTTCCAAACTTTTTTCCATCTGATCTTACTAAAAGCGGAAATGTTAATCCATAAACACTCTTTTTACCAAGTCTTCTTGTGAGATCAATTCCTGCAGTAATATTCCCGTACTGATCACTTCCCCCAATCTGAAGTAAGACCCCATATTTTTCATTTAAATAATGAAAATCATAGCCTTGCAAGATCTGGTAACTAAATTCAGTAAAACTCATCCCCTCTTCACTATTTACTCTATTTTTCACACTCTCTTTAGAAAGCATTGGACCAAGACGAAACTGCTTACCTACATCGCGCAAAAATTCAATTACATTCATTTTCGAAAACCAATCATAGTTATTCACAATCTGAGGCGCTGCTGTTGGATGATTAAAGTCTAAGAATTTTTTTAAAATATTCGTGAGAGACTCAACATTTTCCTGAATCTCTTCAGCGGAACGTAAGGGTCTTTCAAGATCCTTTCCCGATGGATCTCCAATAAGGCCTGTCGCACCACCAACTAAAATTATAGGTTTATGCCCAAAACTTTGAAGCTTCATTGCTGCAATAATTCCGACCCAATTGCCTAAATGGGGACTTGTTGCAGTAGGATCAATTCCAAAATAGAACGGAGTAGGTTTTTTTAAAATTTCCTTAAGATCCTCGCTTGTAGACTGTTCTACAAACCCCCTTTCAGTAAACCAATCAAACACTGTTCTCATTTAGGGCTTTTAATCTCCGTTTGCAGCTGCATTGCAACTTTAGAAATTCTTGCGCTGACCTCAGCTGTATTTTTATTCTCATCAAAAAGGGAGATATTTTTTGTACGTAGAACAACTCTCTGCGGAGCATGCCGAGCTATCCAACGATGAATTTCCATATTTTTTCTTTCAAGCGCCTGGACAGTGATCTTCCTTTCAAGCTCTAAAAGCCGCTTTCTAAGCTTTTCTCTAGCCTTTTTTGTTTTATCACTCTCTTCCGCTAACGCCTTAATGACTTGACTGGTACCTTTCATCGCTTTCCTCAACTAATTTCTACCCAGTCTAATCTACACTTGTTTTAGTTGCTATGAAAAATGTGTTCTTCCATTATGAAAATATAAGCAAGGAGATCAATGACACACGAGCTAGAGAAGCAAGCTATTGCTAAAGAAGCAGTTAAGTTAGTAAAATCAGGAATGATCATTGGACTTGGATCTGGTTCAACTGCAGCTTTTTTTATTAAAGCTCTCAAAGATCATGTTCTAAATGAATCACTTAACATCTCATGCGTAGCCACATCCCTCCTGTCTAAAGAACTAGCTACAGATCTTATCCCGCTGACAGATGAGTCTTTACACAACGAAATCGACATTACTTTTGATGGAGCCGACCTTATCGACCTAAAGACTTTTCATCTTATTAAAGGTGGCGGCGGAGCTCTCTTACGCGAAAAAATTGTAGCCGGAAGCTCAAAACAAAACATAGTTTTAGTAGATAGTTCAAAGCTAGCCTCCCCATTACAAGGATTTCCGGTAGCCCTTGAAATCGTTCGATTTGGATACGAATCTACGGTTCACAGAATCAATAAATTAGGTTATAAAGGCCACATCAGACATAAAAACAATAAAGCGATCCTTTCGGACAATGACAACTATATCTTCGATCTCATTTTTGAAGGCCCCATAGAAGACCCTCTAAAACACCATTTACGGCTAAAAAACACCTTAGGTGTTATAGAGACAGGCTTTTTTCTAGAAACTGCCACAAAGGCCTATATAGCCTACCCGGATGGCAAAATCGAAATTAAGGAGAGACCATGAACCAAATGCTATTTCCAACCACATTCCAAAAAATCATCCACGCAACACAATATACCGTTTTCATCCTCGCAGCCCAGGATAAAGAATTTGCTATTTACACAACCCCTTCCACAGGAGAATTTGTGCAAAGACTCTTTACCGACAAACCCTATGTTCGCCCCCAAACCCTTGACCTTCTAGGATCAATCTGCAGCGGTCTTGATATAACACCCCTTCAACTCGTAATTCACGACGTAAGTGAAGCTGTCTACTACTGCAAACTTTTTCTAACCCAACCCTCAGGTGACCACCAAAAGATCCTAGAGCTTGACACCCGCCCTTCTGACGGACTAGCCTTAGCTCTAATTTATAACCTACCCATTTATTGCACTCAAACCCTTCTAGAAAAAACAGAAGGTTACGAAGCGCAATAACCCATAAAATGCTTAGCTTAAATTACATGCAGTTATATCATGCTTGAATATTATTGTAATTAAATATTAATTATGTTATTATTAATCTATTATTAATATAAATTAACAACCGACATAATTATGCTACCTTGCTTATATAACAACCGTAATTCACCCTACAGCCTACCAGAGGTTTCCTGTAGCAGGGTTGCGCCTAGCAATAAACCGAATCGACTTTCTATCGACACCCGGATAACACGCACCTTAACAGGACACTTATCTTCATCTCAAGCCTCCCCATTATCTCCAAGAAAATATTTAGAAAATGGGCTACACGAGGATTTCATAAACATCATGACCGCCGTCAAAAATAAAGAGATAACTTTAGCTGAGGGTGAAATAATCAAACTTGAATTAATTTCAAAAATACTTTCTTACGATGTGCTTCCAACTATTTTAACACTACCCACAATAATAGATAATTCGTACCAATTAATAACTTTTTCAGTCGAAATTATGTTATTACACGACGGAAATAGAGGGTATAATATCCTCCCTATGAGTGGAAAGGATAAAATATCTCCAATAATGCTATTTCAAGGGACCTCTATAAAAACATCCTCAGGCTCTCTTGTTGCAGACCTTGGATTTAGTGCAATTAAACAAGATTTATTCAGTCTTGAATTCTTTCCAGCACATGACGTCGGAAGGCAAGTAGTGGAAAAAGGCTCAACATATATTTCAAATCTTCTCAAATCAAATCAAGAGCGTGGATTTAAAAAATCTATCATGACAGGACATAGTCTTGGCGGAAAATTAGCTAGTAGCTTTGCTATTGATGGACAGAACCCGGAATATATAGATCTTGTTATTACTTTTAATGCACCCGGAATCACAAAAAATGAATTAGATAAGTATAGACAGCTAGAAAAACCCTTTGAAGCACTTGCATATACCACTGAAGGTGATTATATTGGAAATCTAATTGCACCTCGAAGGTTTTATAAGAAACAAATTACAATCCAACCGAAAGATATACCTCTTAAACTGAAGACTAAACATACCACCTGCGTATTATCATCTAAGGATTATACTTTAAAAATTGAAGCCCCTCCGCTCACACGAACCCGCCTGAAATTACTTAGAACCTTTTTACGCTTTATTCTAGTCGGTTTTATTGTAAGTTTTGCCTACAGATTCTTTGTATTATTAATTCCGGCTATTGCTGTGGAAATTATCCATAAAACAAAAGTTTGGGATAAGGTTGAACCTTCACATAAAGCAGCCCATACCTACCGAAATGATCTAAATAATACGCACACTGAAGAACAAAAAAACGAACTTACTTCGCAGTTCTATTACAATTATCTAAATACAGGTAATGGATATTTGGAAAAGAAGGAAGAAGAATAAATCAATAACTCATATGGAATTTGTTCTTAGCAAGCTCAATTAGAGCGGCAATGCAAGCATCTGCATCTTCACCTTCTGCTTCAATTCGAATTTTCGCCCCTCTTGCTGCTGCTAACATAAGAATGCCCAGGAGTGATTTCGCATTAATTGATAGATTCTGGTAATGCAGAGTTACTTGCGCTTTAAAGTTAGAGACGCACTTAACTAATTCCGTTGCAGGCCTTGTGTGAAGACCCTTTTCATTTAAAACCACAAAAGAGTCTTTGATCTTTAATTTCTGAAGCATACCTCTGTCATCTTACTTTTTGGGAAGATTTTTTAATAGTAAATTTTTCCATGTTGATATAAGTCCTGTTAACGACTCTTTTTTTGTAATATCTAAACCGGTCTCCTTTAATAAATCAACTGGATACAAGCTCCCTCCCGACGAGAGAAACTTCAAATATTTTTCAGGCCCCTCTTTTTTCACTTTATCAACTAGAGAATAGGCAGCTGCAATCCCTGTTGCATATTGATAAACATAAAAATTATAATAAAAATGAGGGATCCGCATATACTCAAATGTAAGCTCATCTTCAATCTCCAAATGGGGTCCAAAGTAGGCAACATTCAACTTTCTATACTCTTCTTTCAATCGATCCGGCGTTAAGGGAACCTGCTTTTCTAAAAGCTCGTGAATTGTCAGTTCAAATTCAGCAAACATCGTCTGTCTAAAAAATGTAGTTCTGATACCTTCTATTTGTTGATTAAGAATATAGGACCTCTCTTTATCAGAGGTCATCTTTGTAAGCAAATGTTCATAAGTTAAACGCTCATGAAAGGTTGAAGCAATCTCAGCTAGAAATATAGGGTAATGGGCATAGTGGTAGGGTTGCCCTTTGTTACTGTAAAATGAATGCATGCTATGACCAGCTTCATGAGAAAGGGTAAGCAAATCTGCAATCGTCCCTTGATAATTTAGTAAAATATAGGGCATCGAGTCATAACATCCACTTGAATAGGCTCCCGATCTTTTACCCTTGTTCTCATATACATCGACCCACCTATCTGTTTTTAGGCCGGCGCGAACTCTATCTTGATACTCCTTACCTAATATTGCAACAGATTCTACGACAATATCTACCGCTTCATCGTAAGGAAAAATTCGATCGCAATCCTGCACTAAAGGAACCATTAAATCCCAATAATGAAGCTTATCAACACCAAGAATCTCTTTTCTCATTTTAACATATTCGTGCAAGGGAGCTAGATTCTCTCTCACTGTTTCAATTAAAGTCCTGTAGACTGCAACGGGGATGTGATGTGGTGCTAGGGCTGCAATTAAGCAGTTGTCATATTTTCGAACTTTCTGAGTAAATATATGAGTTTGCACTTGACCTGCAACAAGCTCAGTAATCGTGTTTTCAAATTTATGAAATGTTTGATGGAGTGTCTTAAATGAATTTTCTCTCAAAACCCGATCTTGCCCTTTCATATATTTCTGATATAAGGCATGAGTCAATTCTAGTTTATCTCCATTTTCATTAAGAACATCGGGAAATGTAAGATCGGCATTATTAAATAAGGAAAAAGCTTTTTGCGGAATACCCCGAATTTGCCCGGCAAGCGCTAGTATCTCCTCTTTATCAGTACTTAGAATGTGCGCTTTTTGCGCAAAAAGTTTTTTTAAATAAAAATCGTATTTTGGAATTGAAAGAGCACAATCTAATTGTAAAATCTCAGACTCTAACCAAGCAGTTTTGTGAGAGAAGTCATGAAATAGCGATTCAATTTTATCATACATTTCTTTAAAAAAATTATTAGTAAGGTCCTCGTCTTTTTTAAGATGAGCATATGTGTAAAGCTTTTCTAATTCTCTTGAAATTTCAAAACAGGAATCTAAAGTTTTTTCTAAACGTTTTCCCCCTTCTTCAAGTTTACCCTTACCTTCAAGCACCTCTTTCCAGCCTAGATTGGCCTTTTTTAGTAGTCCTAGATAATTTTTTTCCCAAGCCTCGCTTGTTTGGTAAATCTTTTTTAGATCCCAAGTAGTTGCTACTTCTTGCTCTTCTCGTTTCTTAGCCATTTAAGCCCACCCATATTTTTTTTAAAAATTAGCAATGTCAGCAAAATCTAATTTCTGCTATGATATCAACCAATATTGATTAATTTAAAAAGGAGAAGAAATCATGGCAACAGAAACGAAAGTAAAACTCCGTCCTCTAGCTGATCGCGTTTTAGTAAAACGCTCTAAGCACGAAGAGCGAACAACAGGTGGAATCATACTACCTGACACAGCAAGAGAAAAGCAGGAACTCGGCATAGTACTCGCAGTGGGTCCCGGCAAATTAGATAAAGACGGCAAACGGATAGAAATTCAGGTTAAAGTCGGCGATAAAGTAATGTGGGATAAATTCTCAGGTAACGAAGTTAAAATTGAAGACGAAGATGATTTCGTAATCGTAAAATCAGATGATATTATTGCTACCCTTGAATAAAAATTTAAATAATCAGGAGATTAAAACCTATGGCACCAAAAGACATGAAGTTTCAAGAAGATGCACGTCAAAGAATTCGAATTGGCGTTCAAAAACTTGCTGCAGCTGTAAAAGTTACACTAGGTCCTAAAGGACGAAATGTTGTTATTGATAAGGCTTTCGGATCACCTCAAATCACTAAAGATGGTGTTACTGTTGCAAAAGAGATTGAACTTGAGGATAAATATGAGAACATCGGCGCTCAAGTAGTTAAAGAAGTTGCTAGTAAGACTGCTGATAAAGCAGGTGATGGCACAACAACTGCAACAGTTCTTGCAGAAGCAATTTTCTTAGAAGGACTCAAGCATTTATCAGCTGGAGCAAACCCTATCCTTGTTAATAAAGGGATAAGTAAGGCTGTTGATAAAATTGTTTCAGAACTTAAACGAAAAAGCACTGCAATCAAAAGCACAAAAGAGATCGCTCAAGTTGCAACTGTTTCAGCTAATAACGACGAAGAAATTGGAAATCTAATTGCTAAAGCAATGGATAAAGTAGGAAAAGACGGCGTTGTTACAGTTGAAGAGGGTAAAACTTTAGAAACTGAACTTGAAGTTGTTGAAGGAATGAACTTTGACAGAGGCTATACAAATCCTTACTTTATGACAGATGTTGATAAGCAAGAAGCTGTTCTTGAAGATGCTTATATCCTTATTTGCGATAAGAAAATCTCTTCAATGAAAGACCTTCTTCCTATCCTTAAGACAGTTGTTGAAGCAGGAAAAGCATTCCTAATCATCGCAGAAGATATTGATGGCGAAGCGCTAGCAACTCTTGTTGTTAACCGTATCAGAGCCGGACTAAAAGTATGCGCAGTAAAAGCTCCGGGTTTTGGCGACAGAAGAAAAGAGATGTTACAAGACATTGCTACTCTAACTGGCGGCGAAGTAATCAGCGAAGACATTGGTCTAAAACTAGAAAATGTCTCAATTGAACAACTTGGTACTGCTAAAAAAGTGATTATTAAAAAAGATGACACTACAATCATCAATGGCGCAGGCAAAGCTGCTAACATTGCTGGAAGAAAAGAGCAAATCAAGAAGCAAATTGAATCAACAACTTCAGACTATGACAAAGAAAAGCTACAAGAAAGACTTGCTAAGCTTTCCGGTGGCGTAGCTGTTATTAATGTTGGTGCTGCTACAGAAGTTGCTATGAAAGAGAAAAAAGATCGCGTTGACGATGCTCTTCATGCAACAAAAGCTGCCGTAGAAGAAGGAATTCTTCCAGGCGGAGGATCTGCTCTAATACATTGTATCAAATCTTTAGACAGCTTAATTAAAGAATTAACTGTAGAAGATGAGAAAGCAGGAGCAGCTATTGTAAAACGCGCTCTAGAAGCACCTATTCGTCAGATTGCAATCAATGCAGGCGAAGAAGCTTCAGTTATTTTCCATAAAGTTCTTGCAGGTGATGATTCATTTGGTTGGAATGCTCTAACTAACGAATATGTCAACATGCTTGATGCAGGTATCATTGAC
>CAMBTZ010000062.1 GCA_945870925.1 Chlamydia trachomatis
CAATCAAATTCAGTCGCAGAGGCAGTAAAAGCTTTAGCCCCCACAGTAAATCCGATTTGGGTAGGGGTTTTTTTAATGATTATTACAGGACTTCCACTTTTTGGAGGGATCAAAAGTATTAGCAAAGTAGTGAGCATTCTTGTCCCTACTATGGCAATTTTTTATCTAGCATCATGCCTTATAGTAGTTGGAATCAATATAGAGTTTGTCCCTTGTGCGTTTAAAATGATTTTTAAAACAGCATTTTCAGGACAAGCAGCAGCAGGTGGATTTTTAGGCTCAACAATCATGCTCGCTATTCAATTTGGAGTCTCCCGAGGAATTTTTTCAAGTGAAGCAGGACTTGGAACTTCATCTATTGCAGCAGCGGCAGCAAGAACAGATTCACCAGGAACCCAAGCCCTTGTTTCTATGTCTACAGTTTTTATTACCACAGGGATTGTTTGCACATTAACAGGGCTTGTTATTGCCACTACAAATGTTTTAGGATTGCTTGGTTCTGATGGCGCATTGCTTACCGGTTCTGCTCTTGCTATAAAAGCATTTGATACAGTAATTCCCCATGGAGGACTTTTGGTAACAATTGCTATCATTCCATTTGCTTACTCTACAATACTTGGCTGGGCCTATTATGGTGAAAAGGCGATGGAATATCTTCTTGGAACACGATCAACTTTCTATTATAGAGCGCTTTATACAATTATGGTCTTCTTTGGCGCTGTCCTCAATTTGAAAATCGTATGGGGTTTTGCAAACATCATGAACGGTTTAATGGCCTTCCCTAATTTAATTGGTCTCATTCTTCTTGCTGGCGTTATTTCCGCTGAGACTAAACTGTTTGAAAAAACCCTTGATCAAGAGGTTGTTAGAACATAGTTGTGTAGGAGAGAAGTACAGATGCAAAATTTGCACTATTTCTCCCTGTCACTGTGAACCAAACACCTGCAATAAATCCTGAATTATCATTAACGTTATATTCAATTGCGGGGGCAAGTGAGAATTGATCGCTTGATGGTGAATTATTAGTTGCAGGTAGTCCGGTATCTGCTAAGCCTGGATTACCTGAAAATGTAGTTTTACTAGTTGCTGAGTAGACAATATCTGTAGCAAACACCCATCTTTGAGTTAAACTGAGTTCTAATCCCAAATCTATAGTCAATGTACTTCCTATATTAACCTTGCCATCTGTGAATTTACTGCCACCAAATGCATTAAAACCATGAACTGAGACTTTATGATCAGGTATTACATAACTTGTTGCAAGACGAGCAGCTATTGGATGAAGTTTAAACCACCAAAAAACCTTACTCATATTTAATCCAAGAATTGTTTGAAAAGCTCCTTGTCCAGTCGAATCAAGAGCTAGTCTATCAGGATTTAAGTACTGATAATTACCAATTGGGAAGAGTTGACCTAAAACAAATCGTATATTAGGGATATAAGGTGTCTGTTTAAATACTTGAAAACCAAGTTGAATAGGGAGGTCTGCTATACCATCGCCGAATTCTCCGCTCTCAAATCGAAAAAAACCTTGAGGAACTATAGTAATATCCATCCAATTGGTGATCCCTGTTTCAAATACCATTAAAGGGCTAATTATAAATGTATTAGGAGTTTTAGTCGACTTTCTGTGATTATCAAATTGAGCGTAGTTAGTTGTTAGATATAAATATGGTTGTAACATGATCATTCCGGGAGGAACGTTGCTGGCTGAACTTGCAATTAAAGGTCCTGTATACCAAGGATTAAACATTTTTTGTGCAATTTCAAAATCTCTTAAAGTTTGATTGATCTCTTCACTAATTTCCGCTGGTGATTTAATAGGTTCACTGGAGAAAATCGTGGCAACTGTTATAGAAAAAGCGATAAATGTTTTATTCATATTGTTTTTTTCGACTCCCGATGTATATAGATTGATATATAGCACAAAAGGTGGTTTTAATGACAATATCCGGTCCTTCTCCAGAACAGCCAACATATAGAAAGGATTTTCAGGAGAGCCTGAACCTTTTTGAAAAAGGTTTTAAAGGAGTTCAGACATCTTCATTTGATCAGCAAAAAGATCAGTACGTGCAAGTTATGAATGAATCCTTAAAAACTATGCAAGAATCAGCCGGTGGTCTTCTTAATAACAGATTAATCGAGCTTAAAAACAACCTGTCTAAGGATTTAGATCAGTATTTGAATTCTCCTACAAATGAGCATAAGGAGAGAGTCCAGCAAGATATTCAACAGATAAAAAGCGAAGAATAAATTTAATTCGCTATAACCATGCTTTAGGCTTTATCAAGTACGTGAGTGATAATGCGTGTAATTAGGGAAAAACGTTTATGGTCAGCATAGCGATTCTGAAAAGAGTCAGATGCTTGCGAAATTGATCTGTAAGACAAGGATTCTCTTTCTAAAAGTGAAGTAGATGGAAAAACAAGGTATGGGGTTCCGGAATCTGATCTTCGCATTAAACAGACAGGCATAACTTTGCTGTCTTCAAAAGAGGGTGATTTACTGCAATAATCTCGGATCTGTGAGTAGGATTGTGTTATTTTCATCATTTCAGGAGGAAGTGTGTCTACTTCAAAAATCGGAAGTTCTGAAATAGATGAAACTTCACTGCTAATAGATTTAGGAGAACTGATTCGTTTGAAGAAGTCAAAAATATCTTCAGCTTCACATAAGTATCTTTCTAAAAGGGCCTTGAGGTCAAAAATTGAAAAAACAGGGCAGCTCACATAATCTCTTTGTCTTATTCCAATGTATGAGTAGACAGATAGTTTATCCCAATATTGAGGGTGATCTTCGCAATACTGTATTAGAGTTTTTAATGATTCACAAAGATAGGGTTTTTCAGATCTGCAGGCAGGATTATGGCCTCTTGAATCTGAAATAAATATATTTACGCGTGTCCCGTTTTTTACAATAAATAGAGGCGTCAAATGGGGATCCAGATCAATTGGTGGGTTTGAAATAACAAAACCTTTAACTATTTTATCATCTAAAGATAGTATGATTTCATCTAAAATTTTTGGTAATTCCTCTATAGTTTTTGAAGAGAGAGCTCCTTTTGGAAAGCCATAGTCTGATTCAAAAAAGGTGAGTATTTTACCAACGCCTAAAGGTGTGATAATTGGATCTTCATCAGTTTCAGAAAAATAGGGGTGTAGATCTGGATGAACGGTCAAAATGCGTGTTAAGACCTTAACAAATAGTTGAGTTGATTCAGAAAAAATTGAATTGGACAACATTTTTAAAATTAAAATTAAATTTGTGTCCTCAGTTTCCTTACAAAACGGTGTTATTAAAGAGTTAATCTCTTTCAGCATTTCTATTGGAGTTGGTTCTTCGCGATTAATTTCTGTTGCAGATTTGAGTAAAAATTCTAGTCTATTAAAAGTGTCTAAATCAAGTTCTGACGTTATCTTCCTTCTGAAATCAGCTGGGTGAGGAGGGGGTGAAAAAGCTCCCAAAAAAATCTTTTTCATATTAGCAGAAATAGAAGGGCTAGGAATTGTCGGGTGGAACTGGGGTAATTCTAAAAAATCAAATTCATCGCCCAAGGAAAGTCTAGGAAATAAGGAAGCTGCCACTTAAGTCTGTTCCATTTTTTGTTTAATTTCAGATTCAGCATGTAGCAGTTGGGTAAGAGATTCTTTTGTCTTGGATACAAGTTCTGCAGGCGCTTTAGAGATGAAGTCTAAGTTTTGAAGTTTTTGACGTAGGGATTCTGATTGTTTAGATAGCTTATCTAACTCTTTAGATAGGCGGATTTTCTCTTTTTCTTTTAGTTCAGCTGGGAGAGGAACAAAGATTTTGATCCCTTTTACAATTGCTGTTGCACCAGCTGCGGTTGCAAGATCTTGATTAGATATAGACTCTATATTTTCAATACGAACTAGAGCGTGAAGAATTTGTCGATTATTATAGATGAGTTCTAGGCTTTTGATTTCATTGCCAATTAGATAGACGTTAATTTTATTACCTGGTGGAATTTGGAGCTCGGAGCGAATATTGCGTAATGCATAAACAACTTCGCAAACAATACTAAACTCGTCTTCCGTTGTTTTTGAAATATCAAATGGAATAAGAAATTCAGGATAGGGAGCAACAATGCAGGCTTCAGATGAAAGAGCTGTTAATACATCACTTAAGTAAGGATCTATGTTTTTTAAAGGTTGAGCTCCAGTAAAACGATCTTTAAGAATACCAAAGATCTCCTCTGTTATAAAAGGGACAATTGGATGCATTAGTCTTATAGAAGCTAAAAGAACAACAAGAAGAAGCTTTTGCTTATTTGTTCTGATTTCATTTGTACCGGTTTTACTAAATAAATAAGGTTTAACAAGTTCTAAATAATATGCGCAAAATTCATCCCAAAAGAAAACATATAATAATTTTGAGGCTTCGTTAAAGTTATAGCTTTTAAATTTATGGTTTACATCATGAATAGTTTGATTAAGTCTTGAAAGTATCCATTTGTCGTCAAGAGTTAAGAGGTCGAAATTTAGACTATTTTTCAAATCATCAAGTTTAAGAGGAGGTGCACCGTTTTGATTTTCTTCGAAATTTGAGACAATAAATCGAGTTGCATTCCAAAGTTTGTTTGCAAAATTTTTGTACTCCTCAAACCGCCTTCTATCAAGGTCAATTTGTCTAGCGTGAGTTACACTTGTTGCGAGGGCAAAACGCATTGCATCGGCACCATATTGACTAATAATCTCTATCGGATCAATTACATTCCCTTTTGATTTTGACATTTTTTCCCATTTGGAATAGACGTCATTTGGTTGGGACTCACCAAGTTCAAATGAGATTCGCTCTTTTGGAGGGACGTACGCGATATTTCCATCACTATTTACGCGCCAGTAAGACTTTCCATAAATAAGTCCGTGAATAAAAGTCTCTTCAAATGGAACTTTTCCGGTGGAATACTCTCCCATAAGAATCATTCGAGCAACCCAAAAAAACAATATGTCGTGACCAGTAATTAAAGTAGAGGTCGGGTAAAATGTTTTGAAATCATCGGTATTATCCGGCCAGCCAAGAGTTGTAAGGGGCCAAAGTGCTGATGAAAACCAAGTGTCGAGAACATCCTCTTCTTGAATCCAAAGTTCAGGATTCTCTAAAACTTCTTTCGGAAGGCCATCTTCAATATGACAAATCATGATTTCCGGATTTTCTTTATTGTACCAAACAGGAATTTGATGACCCCACCAAAGTTGTCTAGAAATACACCAGTCACGTAAATTTTCAATCCAATGAAAATAGGTCTTTTCCCACTCTTTAGGAACGATTTTTACGGCTTCAGTTCTAACCGCATTTAAGAGTTTTTCTTTAAAGGGCTCCATTTTAATGAACCACTGTTTAGAAAGATAAGGTTGAATGACTGCTTTAGAACGATAGGATATTCCCACTTTTAAAACATGAGGCTCGATTTTTTCAATCAGATCAAGAGCTCCCATCTGTTTGATAATTAATTCTCTTGCCTCCTCAATTGTTAACCCATTTATTGTTCCATCAGGAGCTAATAGATTGATCATGGGAAGGTTATGTCTTAGTCCGATTTCATAGTCATTAAAATCATGGGCGGGTGTAATTTTAACGGCCCCTGATCCAAATGCAGGATCAACATAGCGATCCGCAATGATTGGAATAAGCCGATCAGCGATAGGAAGGCGAATCTGCTTGCCTATAAGATGTTTGTAGCGCTCGTCGTTTGGTGATACAGCAACGGCTGTGTCCCCTAAAATTGTTTCAGGTCTTGTTGTAGCAACTGTGAGAAATACCCCGGTTTCTCCTTCGACTGGATACTTAAAATACCAAAGTGATGAGTTTTTTTCTTCATGTTCAACTTCGTCGTCGGCAATCGCTGTCTGTAATAATGGGTCCCAGTTGACCAAATAGTCTCCACGATAAATTAATCCGTCATCAAACATTTTTTTGAACATTGTTTTGACAGCTTTTGTAGAGACTTCATCCATAGTAAAGCGAAGGCGAGTCCAGTCAAGAGAAGATCCGAGTTTCTTTAGTTGAATTAAAATTTTATCGGCATATTCATCTTTCCAGAGCCAAACTTGATTAAGAAATTCTTCTCGCGTAAAGTCTGATTTTCGCTTTCCTGTTGTCGCATGGAGATGCCTTTCAACAACGGCCTGAGTTGAAATTCCGGCGTGGTCAGTCCCTGGAATCCAAAGAGTTTTATGACCTTTCATACGCATAAAACGTATAAGAATATCTTGAATAGTATTTACAAGGGCGTGTCCCATATGAAGGACGCCGGTTACATTTGGAGGGGGTAATACGATGCAAAAGGGTGTTTTAGTGCTATTTTTTTGAGGTTGAAAAAATCCATTCTCTTCCCAAAAAACATACCATTTTTCTTCTACTATTGTTGGATCATATGTTACTGAAAGTTCTTTAGTACTCATGTGCCTCAATCTTAGCGTAAACGCCTGTTTTTTTCAATTTTCTTTCAAAATGAAGAACCTTTCCTTTTTTTCCTAAACAGTGATAGAAAAGGATTTGTTGTTTTAATAGCTCAATTTGCTCCCATGTAAACGATTGTAATTCCCATCTTTTAAAATGAGAAGGCGAAAGCTTGAGATGGTGGGCTAGAAGTGAGTGAATAGGGGGATAAGCAAAATCAATTGTTTTTTCAAAATGTTTTTTTGCTGCATCAAAGCCTTCAGTAGCAGAGATAAGGCACCCATTTAGAAAAAAGAGAGGTGAGTGTTGTTTTTCCTTACAATCTCTTGGATATTTATCTAAAATTAAAGAGACTCTTCCATAATCTTTTATAAATAAGGTTCCCCACGCCTTTAATATATCAAATTGCTTTTCATGAGAGGGGAAAAGATGTTCCACTCTATCAAGTATTTCTAGTAAATATTTGGCCTTGGATCTATTTAAAAGCGAGTAAAGGTAAAAAAAGAGGTGTGTAGGTGATAGGGAGAGGATTTCTTTTGAAGGAAATGTAAAAGGCGTGTGACCTAAAAAAACAAGAGCATGAGTGATGTTCTCTTTAAGGAGGGGATTTGTCTCATCTGTTAAAAATTCTTGAAGTGAAATGTGCTTATTAAGCCAAAAAGCGAGTTGAATAGCCATGTATCTATATAATTCAGGTAAATTGTGTACCGATTTTGGCTCATGGATAAAAGGTGGTTTTTCAGCTGACTTTAATAATGTATGAATAAGTGAGTGAGTCTCTCTATTAGCTAGTAAATGGGGAAGTCTATTGAGTGTGAGTAGGGCAAAATGATAGACTGCTAGGCGGTCATTTTTAGCACTTTCGTGAAGTCTAAAATGTATGCGTTCTTCAATAGGATGGATGAGGGGGTGGTTTTTAAATTTTCTTATACCCATTTCAAGACATTTAAGCTCTTCTTCTAAATCACCCATTTTTCTATAAACAAGAGATTTTCCAAGGTGTTCTAAGGGTTCACTAGGAGTGTTATGGAGAAGTTCAAAGGTTGTAAGTGCTTCTTCAAATAGAGCACTACGAGATGTCGGGTTTTTCTCATTTTTTGATTTTTCTAAAAGGGTAATTCCTATTCTGAAAGTAGCCTCCCTTCCTTCACTTCTTCCTGAGAATGATTTTGAAATTTTTTCATACTCAATAAGGGCTTGTTGGAAGTTTTTGGAAGCTAAAAATGCGTCGGGTATAGATAAACAATTCACCATTGCATGGGGGCTTCCGATAAATATTTTAAAATCTTCCAAAGTAAAATCCATGTCCTCGACAAGTAGACC
>CAMBTZ010000063.1 GCA_945870925.1 Chlamydia trachomatis
CTATTTCAAGGGCGACTCTTCATAATCAAGATGAAATCGATCGAAAGGATATTCGGATTGGCGATACAGTTATCATTGAGAAGGGAGGAGATGTAATTCCAAAGGTTGTCTCTGTAGACCTGAATAAAAGGCTATCGAGTTCTCATAAATGGCATATGCCGAAAGTTTGTCCTTGCTGCGGCAGTAATGTAGTTCATATTGAAGGTGAAGTCGCTGTTCGTTGTTTAAATGAGTCTTGCAGCGAAAAAAATATTAAGAAAATTGTCTTCTTTGCAGCAAAAGATGCAATGGATATTGATCACTTAGGAGTGAAGGTGATTGAAAAGCTTGTGAAAAACGGCTATGTAAAACGAATCTCCGATATTTACAGATTAACTGAAGAATGTCTATCTAAAGTTGAAGGGTTTAAGGAAAAGTCAGTTAAAAACATTTTAGAAAGTATCCGTAGATCTAAGGAGACAACTCTTGCAAGATTTATCTTTGCACTTGGAATTAAACATATCGGGGAGATTGCAGCCGAAGCTATTGCAGATACTGTTTCTAATATTGAAACATTCATTGAGCTTACGGAAGAAAAACTCTTAAAAATTGAGGGTGTTGGAAAGATTGTAGCGCAATCAGTTGTTGAATTCTTGAAAAACAAAGAAAATATAAAAGAAATACAAGAGCTCATACAATTAGGTGTTCATCCAAAAGCTTTAGTTAAAATAGAACATGCATTTTCCGGGAAAACATTTGTGCTGACCGGAACACTTTTAATGTATGGTAGATCACAAGCTGCTGAACTTATAAAAGAGCGTGGAGGGAAGGTCTCAGGATCTGTTGGGCCTAGTACTGACTATCTTATTGCAGGAGAAGAGGCCGGCTCAAAGCTTGCAAAAGCTAAAAAGCTCGGCATCCAAATTCTTAATGAAGATGAGTTTGTTAAGGATTGTTTTAGGCTGTAGGATTTTCATCTATTTCTTCTGAAAGATCTAAACGGCCTAATGAAGTCAATTTTAGTGTCTCTACAAGGTCTAGATTTCTTTCTTTTGTTAGACATTCAATAGCTGATAAGCATCCTGCTGCTATAGAGACTAAGGTAGTACTAGTTTTATTTGCTTGAGATATAGGTATCATTGATAATTCAGGATGTTCGCTATCATTAAATATTTTACTTGTAACTACGGTGAGACCAAGGCGAGTTGCTGTTTCGGGAATGCCTATGCAAGTGCTTGTCCATACCATTGCTGTGGCGTGAATGACAGAAGTAACTAATTTTCTTGGACTGCTATGATCGCTTGCCATTTCGCTATTATGAGCATTTACTAATCGATTTATAAGAGATAGGGTAAGGGAATCTGATTTAGCTTCATTCCAAAGGTCTGTTTCTGCAAGAGGTGGTTTGGCTGAGGTTTCAGCGCTTGAAAATTGAGTAGAACTATCCTTAAAAAACTTTCTATATATTAAATCCATAAACATACCTATTATTTGTAATATTTAGATCTAATTATTAAGTTTTTTAGAGTATTTTAAAAGGGGAGGAAATAATTTAAATTGTTAGAGGGTAATTAGTTGTATTGAAAATTAAAGTATAGTGCCGATAAGAGTTTGATGATTGAAGCTGTGAGGTGTAACTTGGACGAGGCTGCCGATGAGGGAGCTTGAGCCTTCGGTGACGACTTTTTTCCAGCAGCGGGTGCGGCCTTTAAGTTGTCCGTTTTCCGACTGTTTTTCGATTAGAACTTCTAGGGGCTTCCCGATAAGATTTGCGCGCTCAAGAATAGATTGTTCGGTATGGAGGGCAAGAAGGCGCTGTAAACGGTCTTCTTTTACATCTTCCGGTACATCATCTTTCCAGCGCATGGCGGGTGTTCCTTGTCTTGCACTAAAAGAGTAAAGGAAAGCAATTGAGTAGGGGATTTTTTTAAAAACATCGAGTGTTTCTTGAAAGTCTTCTTCTGTTTCTGTTGGAAAGCCTACGATGATGTCAGTTCCAAGAGAGGCATTAGGGACAATTTCTTTGAGGAGGGCAACTTTCTCAAAATATTCTTCTCTTGTATAAATGCGGTGCATTTTTTTAAGAATTCGGTTTGAACCGGCCTGAATAGGGAAGTGGACAAATTCGCAGACTTTAGGAAGATCTCTTATTGCAAACATTAATTCTTTTGTAATATCGACCGGATGGCTTGTTAGGAAGCGGATCCTCTCAATACCATCGATTTTATCAAGCTTATAAAGGAGGTCGTGAAAAAGAGTGATTGATTCCGGTTTGTCTTTCCCGTAACTGTTTACGTTTTGACCAAGAAGGGTAATCTCTTTGTACCCTTTATCAGCAAGCATTCTAACTTCAGCTTCGATATCGGCTGCAGGTCTTGAAACCTCCTTACCTCTTGTATAAGGTACAACACAATAGGTGCAAAATTTATCACAGCCCCGAATGATTGAAATATGAGCTTTCAAGGGATCTTCTCTTTCGGCAATTAAATAGTTTAGATTTTCTTCAAATGCGCTGTCAGTGCGAAGTGTCTGTTTTCCTGTATGGATAACATCATTTAAAACTTCATTTAAATCGGCAATATTATTAGTACCTAATACAAAGTCGACGTGGGGTAGTTTTTTGAAAATCGCCTCTTTTTTTGCTACAGCCATGCAGCCGGTAACGCCGATTATAGGCTTTTTAGTCTTAGATTTTCCGAGTTGGCCTAATTTACCCATAACCTTGCGCTCTGCTAAGTCTCTGATTGAGCATGTGTTATATATAAGGAGATCGGCTAATTCTTCTTCATGAACCCTTTTAAGACCTCGCTTCATAAGCTCTCCGATCATAATCTCAGTGTCGAGCTCGTTCATTTGGCAGCCGTAAGTACGGATAAAAAAAGATTTTGGTTCTTGCTTCATAGGAGGAGTATTTTAAGGGAAGTGAACTCTTTTTACAACTCAGAATTTTCCTCTTGGCAAATAAGATAGGATCATAGTATTCTCTATCTCAATTTTTAAATGTTAAAAGGTGTAAAATGTCAGTTCAAGGTAAACAGCCAACGAAATTTTTTAAAACGAATCATCAAGAGATGAATTGGTATCTATTTGATGCGAAGGGCAAGACATTAGGAAGACTTGCATCTGAAATTGTAAAGGTTCTCAGAGGAAAGCATAAGCCTCAATATACTCCTAATATGGATTGTGGTGATGGCGTAATAGTCATAAATGCAAAAGAAGTTAAAGTAACCGGGTCAAAAGAAGCGCAAAAAGTCTATTTTAGATATTCTGGTTTTCCAGGTGGGCTTAAAGAAATTCCTTACCGCATGATGAAAGATAGGCATCCTGAAAGAATTATCGAGCTTGCTGTTAAAGGGATGATGCCGACAAAGACTCCACTAGGAAGACAAATGTTAAAAAAGCTTCGCGTTTATGCAGATGATAAGCATAATATGGTTGCACAACAGCCAATCGTAGCGGGAAACTAAAAGGTGAACATGAAAAAAAACGTAAACATTTCATTAGGAACAGGAAGAAGAAAGACAGCAGTAGCTAGAGTCTATATGAGAAAAGGTGCTGGGCTTATTACGGTAAACGGAAAAAGTATTGATACCTATTTCCCTATCGATCTTCAAAGACAAGTGGTAAAGTCGCCATTAGAAACATGTAATATCACAGAAATTGATCTTATAGTGAATGTAAAAGGTGGCGGTCTTGAAGGGCAATCAGTTGCTATTCGTCATGCGCTTTCAAGAGCTCTGGTAAAAGCAGATGAAGATAGAAGACCTGCTCTAAAAGAGAAGGGCTTTCTTACACGTGACCCTAGAAAAAGAGAGCGTAAAAAATACGGACAGCCGGGTGCTCGTAAGAAATTCCAATTCTGTAAACGATAATCTGTATTCAATTACAATCGAAAGATTCAAACCCACCATAACTTGGTGGGTTTTTTATTTGGAAATTGTCAAATATATTTTTCGGAGAGGTAGTTAGTATAGGGGTCAGCTGTGAAGGGGGTGCCTGTAATATTTTCGATGAGCTGTTTGGGGTGGAATTGTCTGCCGTATTGATGGATATTTTTATTTAAAAAGTCTTTTATAAACAGGAGGTTGCCAGAGATGATTTTACTTTCCCAATCGGGATGGGTTTTTGTGAGGGATTGAAATAAGGTGCCAGCATAGAGGTTTCCAAGGGTGTAGGAAGGAAAGTATCCGATCAAGCCAAGGGACCAGTGGATGTCTTGCAGGCAGCCTTGAGAGTCATTAGGTGGGGTGATGCCAAACAGGGTATGCATCTTAGAGTTCCAAAGCTCAGGAAGATGTTTTGGTGATAGGGAGCCGTCTAGAAATCCTTTTTCAATTTCATATCTGAGGATGATGTGAAGGTTGTAGGTTACTTCATCGGAGAAGATTCGGATAAGTGATGGTTTTACAAAATTAACGTGATTATAGAACGCTTCAAGTGAAATAGAGTTTAATGTGTCCGGAAAAGCTTCTTGCAATTTTGGGTAATAGTATTGCCAGAAAGGTTTTGAGTGGCCTATGCATGTTTCCCAGATGCGAGATTGGCTTTCATGAATGCCGTGTGAAGCAGCTTCGCAAAGGGGGGTTCCAAAATACTCTTTTGGAAGACCTGCTTCGTAAAGCCCGTGGCCTCCTTCATGCATGGCGGCAAGAAAAGCTCCTAGAAAGTTTTTTTCGTTATAGTGGGTTGTTAGGCGGATGTCGTTTGGGTATAGTGCAGTACAGAAGGGGTGGGCTGTTTCGGAAAGATGGGTGTTTTCTGTTGTGAGCCCCATTTTAAGAAGGATTTCGTTGCAAACTTTTTTCTGAGTATCAATTGGAAATGTTTTATCTTGGAGAAGATTTTCGTGCTGCCTGTTTTGCTTAGATTGAATTTCTCCTAATAAGGGGATTATTTTAGCCTTTAAAGAAGTAAAGAGGGGGTCGAGAATTGCTACAGTGGTGTCAGGTTCATATATATCAAGAAGTGCATTGTAGGGGTGATCCGTATATCCTAGAAGATCGGCTTTTTTTCGAGTGAGGGAAAAGATTTTTTCAAGATGAGGGAGAAATAGTTTAAAGGAGTTTGTTTTTCTTGCCTCTTTCCAAGCATCAAGTGAGTGTGTAGTTGTCTCGGAAATTTTTTTTAGAAAGCTGCTGTTAAGTTTGCTTGCGTGAAGATAGTCTCTTCGCATTTCTCTTACGGATGCAGCTTCATTTGATTTTAGATCGATTGCTATAAGAGCGCCTGTTTCAATATCAATAAATTGGGAGAGGAGTTTTATGTATTTTTTACTTGTCATCTGTTTGTGAACAAGTTCGTGGAGTAATTTATTTTGCTCGGATTTTAAATCTAAGCCAAGATTTGGCATATTAGTCTCTTGATCCCATTCAATCAGTCTTAGAGCCGATGATAGAAGGGCAGCAGGCTTAACTTGATTGTTAAGCTTTTTGTAATTTTTTTCGGATGTTGTTAATGCCATATAAGCTCCTCAGTAAAGTTTGAAGAAGGGTTTTATAAACAGGGGTGTAAAAAAACCATGCTAAATTAAAAATGGCAAGAGGTAAGCTGCCCAAAAGAAGATCGCTAGACCAATGTGCTCCTACTAATAATCTTGGGAGTGCAAATGGGATTGACGCAATAATTGCAAGAAATCCGATTCTTCGGCCCATTAAGTAGTATGTAGATAATACAAACATAAAGATTGTTGAGCCATGATCTGATGGGTATGAAACAGAGGAGAATTCTTTCACTTTTGTCCAGCTGATTACTGATGATAATCGAAATAGATCGGGTAGAACGCCGGTCGGGCTGAATGATTTGAAATGTAGATGTCTTGTAAGGTATCGATTAAAAATAAAGTAGGTGAAGAGGCTTAAGGCGACTATTAAAATGGTATTAAGTAGTCTTTCTAACCATTTTTCCTTTTTACCAAAACAGATGTAGGGGATGATAAAAAAGGCGATTACTACGTCATACAGCCAGTTTCCCATTTTTGAGTTTAAATAGGCGCAAGTATCGTGGAGCCATGGATTGTATCGGATAATATTATTAAAGAAATAGGCTAATGCGATGTCGATTTCTTTAAACAAAGGTGTCGTGCGCAAATAAAAGGCAAGAGGTAGAAGCAGTAACGCTATTGTGAGGGGTAGAATTTTTTTTAGTTTTTGCATAATTTATAAGTAAATATCCCTTGTAATCCAATCGGAATGAAGAAGACAGTTATCCAAGGAGAAATAAAATAGTTCTCTCCCAAAATCATAAAAGTTTTCATGATTGAATAAAAGAGAAGATAGCAAAATATTCCAATCAAAAATGAAAAATAGGTTGTTTTAGTTCGATAGGGAAGTAGCAGTGTTAGTGTTGCTGTTAAAAAAAGAAGGGGAAACCAAGGATAAATGAGTTTATAAATAAATGCTGTCAGAAACTTAGCTCTATCGGAAGCAGCCATAAGCGACTCATTTGTTATCGATTTAAAATCTCTTGAGAGTGATGATTTTTCAGGTAGTATAAGGGTTTCAGATTCATCACTAATTAAGAAGGGAAGATTATAGACAGGAAATGATCCGTTTTTTTCAAAACGTCCTAATGGATTTTTAGTTAATTTGTCTACTAAATGTCCAACTAGGTGATCTGTTTCAAAAGATAGTTTTTTGCAATGCCATATTTCCTTTTCTGAAATAATCCAATATAGATCAAAAATTTGTGATCCATCTTGCTGATAAATGATTCGTGTCTGATCTGGAAGATGTTTTATTGCAAAGGGAGATGTATTGAGAGATTTTTTTTTCTTGTGGGTCGATTTTATTTTCCATGAAGCTGATTTTGATATTCCATATTCAATATTCCAGTAGGAAAATAGCGCTAGAATTAGAGTCAGAGTGAAGAATGGTAGCGTTAGGCGTGCTTTTGAAATACCATTAGCCTGAAATGCTGTGAGTTCTCCATGCTGTTTTAAAGTTTGAAGCGTATGGATTGAGGCCAAGAGAAAACTAAGTGTAATAAACAGGTCTGATTTAGAGAGTGTTAAACTAAGAAAATGAAAAAATAAATGACTAGTATTTGGAAGGGAGGAAAAGGTTAAGAGTTCTAAACAAAAATAGGTTGACATTGCCGAGAAATGGATTATTAAAAATAAGGAGAAAAGTTTTCGAAAGATAAACTGAAAATAGATGGGGATTCTCAAATTTCACCTTCCACTATATTTTTCTGACGCATAAGAGAGAAAAAGATAATTAAAAGATGAGGGGCGATTGTATAGAAAATGGCTAATGAAAGATGGAGAGAGGAGTTTTTAAGGGCAAAAAAAGACGCAAAATACCCAAAAGTTGATAAAGCTAAAAAGCTTAAGTTTCTTTTATGAATTCTTCTTCGGCTAAACAGAGCGGAGCTTAAGCCAAAAATTGTAAATGTTAGGGGATAGAAAATCATAGACATTCTTTGAAAAAATTCGGATCTAGCTGACGGTCTGTGGCTTTTTAGAAGTGCTTGTAATGAAAACACATCGTAATCTTTTGCTTTTGAAGGTTTATTTAAAAGTGAAATAAAAAACGACTCGGGTGAAGATGTAGATCCTTGATTATCAATAATTAAATGATCGAATAATTCAAGGTCTGTGGGTAGATATGAAATTAGTGTCATGTTTTTCCCATACAATACTTTGTTTGAATAGTTTAAATTTTCAGATATAAGAAGG
>CAMBTZ010000064.1 GCA_945870925.1 Chlamydia trachomatis
CAGGGGCTTTTCATTAAAAAGTCTTTACACTTTTGCCTCAAATAATTTTGATAATATCCGAATAGCATAATCATCATCCCAAGCTGCCTTTCTGCGGCTCTTTGCAACACCACGAGGCCCGCCAAGATCCTCTGTAATCAAGCTGTGAGCGATCCGTCGAAATAGCGCCAAGTTCTCTGATGCATGCCCAGGTGCTACTTGACTAGCATCTTCAAAAAAAACAACATCCATAGTCCAATGCAAATGATTCTCTATTCCCCAATGGTCTCGAGATCCTCTTGCTGCTTATTCCGGACTTAAAATCAGGTTCGAGATATAGTAGCGCTTCTCATTAGAGACCTTGCCATTTATGTCGCGACTACAAGTTACTTCAATTAACGAGCTTAAGTCTTTCCATTTGGCTTTTATTTTTGGATCTAACCAATCTAACTGATCAGCAACAACCACTCTACGTTCTTCAATTCTACCATGTCCCTTTTCACTACTGCTTGATGCTATGCATTCTGCAAAGGAAATTTTAAAACAGCGGATAAAAGAGGCGAAGGTAACAGACAGTTTTTGGAGTGTTTTGCATAGGAAATCAATCTTATATAACTGTCCAATAGATGGATCTCTACTTGATCAGGATGAACTTGAAGTAATTAATAGTCAAAGAATTCAGAATCTTGCACGTGAAATATTTGAAAATACACCGGTAATTAGAATTTCACTTTTTCCGGAGAGTTAGTAATGGAGAGGTTTCGGCGGATCTTTTGCAATTAGAAGTGATTTATGAAGTTCTAGGAGCTTCTCTAATTGCATTTCTAAAGTAAATTTTTGGAGAAAAATTTCATGAGACCTTTTAGCAAGTAGTATAGATTCTTCTGGATGACTTTGAATCCATCGCATGTGGGCATCAATTTGTTGGAAGAGTTCCTCTGAGGATTTTTCTTGGTCTATATAGAGCACGGAATTTCCAAAGTGTTTTACTATAAATGGGTGTCTATCGGATATAATAACTGTTGATGCTGCGCAAGCTTCAAAAATTCGACCTGTTGGAGTTTGCCCTAAAAAGTGATCGGGAGCATGTAATATAAGAGTGACGCCCGTATCATGCATGATTTTAAGTAGGCTAGATCCATCACATTTAATAAATCCTCGATAGCAATTGGGTGTATGGCGCCACTCGTTTTTTTGTCCATAAACATTGAAGTAATGAGTCTTGTTAAGTCGAGAGAATAATTGTTTATATTTAGTGCCAAAGGTGGTGTTTGCCATATTAAATCCGCAATAGAAGAGTTTAAAATGTGGTGGGGGGCGAAATTCTGTTCGACCACAAGTTGTATACCAAGTGATATGATGGCATTCTTTTTCAGCAAAATTACAATAGGTGAATAGTTTTTCTTGATCAGGAAAGCAGATGAGATAGCCATCAAAATCAATTAGGTGGTGAGCCGGTAGAATCGAGCTTGAGGTAAAATAATAGTTGCTGCCGTGGGTAAGAGCTATATAATGCTTGGCGTGGGGATAGAAAATTTTATCACCTTGCAAGGAAATTACTATATCGGGGTGAAAAAGTGTTGCAAAGCGTTCTCTAAAATTAGGAAATAGACGTTTATAAATTGCGTTTTGGTGCATTGGAAAATTAGCGCACTCTAGATTTAGAGATTTTCCTGCAAATTTGATTCGTTCAGCCATTTCCTGTTCGCCGATGCCGCCCTTGTGCGTGATGAGAACACGAAAACTTGGTCGTGATAAAAAAAGATCGGATTCCTCTAAAGAGAGATATGAACTTTTTGTCCCAAAATAGAAAAGCATTCCTATTAATAAAAAAACAATCAAACCTGAAATATAGCGAATCATAAGGAGTTGATTTTACTTAAGAGTCTGTTTAAAATCTCTAAAGAACATTCAAAAATCAAGGTATTCATCTAAATTTTACGTGCCGTATAGGTAGAGTTGTTCGGTTGTGTCATTTGAATTGCAGATATAGCGCCGGTTTCATTTGTAAGAAATTCAACTCTATAACCTTCCATATCTTTTACCTTAAATTGATTGGGCCTTTCCGGGTAGAGTTCAAAGGGTGGTTGGCCAAATGCTTTTGCCACAAGTTTGCTATCTGTTTGTTGGATACTTACTGTAAAACCAAGGTAAGAATAATTGCCTGCAAATTTATTTAAATACGATTTATCTGTAAGAGAGGGATCTTTGTCTTTCATAAAAATGATTCCTTGTAGTTTTGGTTCCCATGGTATTGAAACAGCTTTAATGTCTCCATAGTCATTTTCCTGAAAAGTGAATTTAATACCACGTAAAAAAGATTGAGATGTCTTGTTTGAGATTTCAAAAGTGTTGAATTTTGAGTGATTCAATTCAATGTGAAGATTGTTGTAAACGGCAGTAAGTCCATTTTTTATAAGACGAAGTTCAATTGACCCATAGCCAGGATGTGAATATGTTCCTAGATAATCAGTAATTATATGTGAGGGTTCTGTTTCAACATGTTCAATAACAGGCTCTTCCGGTTTTTTTAAATCGAGCAACTCTTTGTATTTAAGGGGCCAGTTAATAGCCGGAAGTTCAAGTAATTTGTCCATTAAAATAGAGGCTAGCAGAAATGGAAGTGGTGAGCTGTCTTTATTAGATAAAATGACAATACCAATGTCTTCATTAGGTAAGAATAAAACTACTGATGAAAATCCATTAATGCTTCCACCATGTAGTACTAAAAAATGTCCTCTATAGGATAAGAGCATCCAACCAAGACCGTATGATTCCATAACTATTTCATTTTCTAATCCATATAGCCCGTTACAAATCAGGTCTGCTACAACTTGAGGCTTGATCATTTCATTAAATGTTGAACGTTCTATCAGATCATCGCCACTATTCAATAAAAGTTTTATCCATTTTAAGAGATCTTCTAAATTCGAATTCATTCCGCCTGCGGGGGCAATAGTTGTGGGGTCTACTAATGAAGTAAGTTGTGATAATTCGTTGTAACTTAGCGCGAAGTTATCCATTCGAAGCATTGAGGAGAACGAAAATGTTGAATGAGCCATGCCTAAAGGTTTGAAAATTTTTTCGTCTATCAGAGTTTCATAACTTTTGTTCGTAACGCATTCGGCAACATGTCCTACAATCATGTAGCCTATATTTGGATAATAAAATTTTTCTCTATGTGAATAAATTGGATCAAGAAAGCGAAGTTTTTGAATTACTTCACTTCTTGGTAAAGTTTGATTAAACCATATGCCTTCATGCCGTGGATATCCAGATGTGTGAGTGAGGTAATCGCGAATAGAAATATCATAAGTTGTATGTGGATCTTTTAATTTAAAATAGGGGATATGGTCACTAACCGGATCATCCCATTTTAATAGATTCTCATCGATAAGTTGACCGATTAAAAATGAGGTGAATGCTTTACTTGCAGACCCTACTTGAAAAACTGTTTTAGGTGTTACGGGGAGACGTTTTTCTTTATTTCTTAAACCATACCCTTTTGCTAAAATTGTTTTTCCTCCTGAAACAATTCCAACAGCTGTGCCCGGAACATCTAATAGAGCGAGGAGCTCTTCAACTTTATGATCGATTTCTTGGTGATCATGATGGGATAAAGGGATTTCAGCAAAACAAAAGATAGTGCTTAGGGTAAGAAAGTGACAAATAAAATTTTTCATAACAACCTTGTAAAAAAGGTGTTAATACTAACAATGATAAATTTTAATTTCTATACTTTTTGAATGCTAATACGGTAATTGCGATGCAAAGTGCAAGAAATGAAGCACACGCAATATAGAGGATTTTTTTTTCACATCGCCGTTCTACCGTTCTTATTATAGGAGATTCGATGATTGGGTACGTGTCTGTTCTTTCAAATTCAATAAAGGTATCCATCATGTTAATCGGATTTGAAGTTTCTGCGATGGTGAAGATCTTATTAAAAAACCTACTAAGTTTTTCTGTTAGTACGGGGTTTGGTAAAACAAGAGCGTCATAGAATTTTATGAAATTTTGTCTTGGTTCATCATTTAAAAAGTTTATTTCAGGTAATGAGGTTTGAAATACTAGATTAATAGCTTTAAGATTAGAGTCTAACGAACCGTTTATGTCTGGGAGAAAATAAGATCTTAGATATAGATAGGTTACAAATCTAGCTTTACTCTCATCTGTTTTTAAAGAGTCCTCTTTCCTACAAGCTGGGCATGACCAAATATGATGGTTAAAAGATAGTTTAGCGCAGCGTAAATGAATTGCAAAGTTGCAGCAAGGCATCAATGTAGCATAAGAAGAGGGTGCAGGATGTGTGGTTTCATCTATAACATCCATACAGATGCCGCAGCTAAAAGATCTATCTAAGTCAGGTGTCATAGTTGGGTATAGATAGTATCATAAAAACATATTTTTAAGTCACTTAAAAGATAACAACCGTTTAATCGACGGTAAATTCTAATTACTAGCTACTTATGTCAGGAGGTTTCGTTGGTATAATAAATTAAATAATAAAAATAAAAGGAAAACCCATGGAATATAATTTTTCATTTTCTGATAACGTTGAGGCAGAGGTTTATATTCCAAGAGAGCTAGAATTATGGGCTCCACTGGAGGAAAGGCCAAGTTTAAATGAAAAAGAGATGAGTGCTATTTTGCATGAAGATCAGGTAATTGAGAGTTTACATATTGCGCTACCAACATTTCTTGTAAGTTCAGAAGATGAAGGGTTTGGATACACACCTTGTTTTGAGTTAGATCGCTATTTTATTGTGGGGAAATTAAAGCAATCTCCCTACATGATTTTTTACGAAGAAAAAAAGAGTTCAAAAAACATGCAACGGCTTATGAAAGAAGGTTTTTTGAATAATCGAAGCAATTACTATCTATTTGATGCTTTTTTTGATCCATTTTTTGGGGGAGTATCCCCTAAATATTACCTATTTCAAAGAGTAGATTTTGATACCGTTCCCGATGCAATGATCCTCTTTAGAGATGTTGAGTACGAAAAACCTTCTTATAACCAACTGTTTATGGGTTAGTTTTTTTACGTGGATTCTGGTAGGTCGGTTTATCAGCAGAAGGGCTGCCGGCTGTAATGCTCCATCTAAGACCGCGTTCTATGGATAGATCGACAATTTTGATTTTTGATCTAGGAACAATTGCTGTAAACCCACCTAGTTGATAGCTGAATGGAAAAAATACGGCTACTTCATCAATATTTCCAATCCCTTTTGGAAGATCATCAAATTGTTCTCTTGTGATAAGACCGATCATTTTTAGTTCACCTATCTCAACAGTCACAACTTTGCCTTTTTCTTGTTTTTGGCCAGCTTGAAAAAAACTCATTAAGTCAGTTACGGATGTGTATATAGTTTTTAAAAGAGGGATTTTTTTAAACATACTTTCAAACCAATTATAAAGGGTTTGAACCATCCAATTATTTAGAATAAGGCCGACAAATAATAGAATTATAATGGCTGTAATAACTCCTAACCCTCTGAAATAGTAAGCGGGTCCTAGAATATCTTTAAAAACAGCCCCAAATGTTGACTCAAGCTGATTATAAATCCAAAAAAGCAAGGCAAGAGTAATTGCAATAGGTGCAATTCCAATAAAACCTCTGAGTAAGATCTTTCCCATAATTTTAGTTATGAGAAAGATCTTCTAAAAAGTCTAGATTTTTATTTTGTTGAGCGAGTCCAAAGTCTTGTTTCTGCTAAGGTCTCATCAGATGAAAATTTTTCATAAAGATTTTTAAAGAGAACTTCTACTTCTTTTATTTTGATCGGTTTTAAAAGAAATCCATCAAATCCAATTTCTTTATGAGTTCCGTAAAAACTTGAATTTGAAGTTGCTATAACAAACATAATGTGCGGCCATTTTTTACGCATTTCAATAATTGCGACAGAGCCATTCATGCGCTTCATCTGATCGTCAATTAGTACGATACCAATGTGATCGCCAAGTGAACCACCACCTGGGAAGGGTCTATTTAATAGTTCAATAGCAGATACACCATCATCAGCTGTAAGTATAGATTGACTGTCATCTGTTTTTGCAATATTTTTCATTAGTTTAGTGCCGAGTCTTAAATTCAGAGTTTCATCATCTACTAATAATACCGGAGTTTTTTTAAATATAAAATGCTGAGAAGCGGCAGCTGCGGGTTCAGTCGGTAATGCAAGAGGAGCGGCAATCGCCTCTTCAATCGGTAATATAGGTGGTACGGCAGCTGTTGTAACAGCTGGTAATTCAGAAAAGTCTGATGATCTTGCTCGAATTTTCTTAATGTGTCTCACTTCTTCAAGAAGCAATCTTTCATCTTCCTGAAGCTTGATTGTTTGAGTGGAAGTAGCGGGACTGCCTGGAGGAATTATTAGAGCATCGGACAATAATATTTGAGCTAAAGAAGAGATTGTTATTAATTGATCGTGAATTTTAGGAGAGAGGACTTCCATGCTTGAACTACTATCAATTGAAGCCTTTCTAAGAGGTCTTGAAGTAGTTGGGGGTGTTGTAAACTCTAATAGACATTTTGCAACTTCACAAAGTCCTTCTGGGTTAGGCGAGATTGGATCTTCTGGATTTAGATTATTCGCTAAATAATCTTCAGCGGCAGAAAGAGGGGTTAATGTTCTTGAAAGGGGTCTTAAGATTCTTTCCATAATGATACTCGATTGTTAAATATAGCATTAATCTTGATAAAACAAGATACTACAGCAGTTTTGAGTTACCCGCAATTTATATTTAAGATTTAGTTAAGATTAAATAAAAGACTTGAAGCTTCTTTGTCGACTATCCATAGTGCTGGATGAGTATTAGTTCCGACTTGGCTTGAAGGTAATGAGTTTGTGGTTAAGATTTTTTTAAGAATTTCTTGCTTGCCTTTGCCTATTGCATAAAAGGTGATATTATGGGCCGAATTGATAAGTGGGAAGGTAAATGTTATTCGAAAAGTTGTTTTTTGTGGAATTTCATTAGCTATGACAAGTTTATCTGTAATAAACAGCCCTTTTGTTCCGGGAAACAGAGATGCTGTATGACCATCTTCACCAACGCCTAGCATTATTAAATCAAAATTTCTACTAGCTAGTGTTTTGTTTATAATTGTTTCATATTCTGCAGCATCTGCTTTAAGATCTCCCTCACCTTTCATTCGAAAAATATGAAGAGGGTCTATTGCTAGCTGTGAAAAACCTGAATCCATTGCCATTTTATAGTTGCTGTCTGGGTGATCTGGGGGTACGGCACGCTCATCACTCCAGAAAAGAAAAACTTTTTTCCAGTCAATTGCATCTTTATAATTAAGGGCTAAGGTTTCAAAAATTTGTTTAGGAGTGGATCCACCTGATAATGCTACAAAAAAATTTCCGTGAGATTGAATTGCCTCTTTTGCGCATTTAATAAAATGTTCAGCTGCATAGGCAACAGTTTCCGATGCATTGCCGGGAACTACAACCTTTCTCCTGCTATCAATTGTTATGAACAAATTGAACCCGGATTAAATTTTGAGATTAGTTTTAGCACTTCAATAAAACTACCCCTAGTTCCTTGGCTATAAATTTCATGAATTAGGGATTTTCCGGACATCTCTT